>JAUVWK010000377.1 GCA_030604165.1 Alphaproteobacteria bacterium
AGCACTCACGCCGTCATATGCGGGCATATCGCATGCGCGGCTCGAGGCGGGAGAGCAGCTGCAATGGCCCTGCCCAGCGGAGGACCACCCGGGAATGCCGATCCTGCACCGCGAAAGCTTTACGCGCGGCCTCGGCCAGTTCCACCCAGCCGAGTACCAACCCGCGGCCGAGGAAACCGACGCGTCCTTCCCCATCGTGCTGACCACGGGTCGGATGCTAGAGCACTACCACACGGGGACGATGACGCGGCGAAGCAACGGCCTGCACGGCCTCGTCCCCGGGCCGTTCGTCGAGGTAAACGGCGCCGATGCGAAGAAAATCCGCATCAAGGATGGCGATCGCGTGACGGTGACCTCGCGCCGCGGCTCGATCGTCCTTCCCGCCAAGGTGGGCAGCAGAGTGGACACCGGCGTTCTCTTTATCCCGTTCCACTTCTGGGAAGCGGCGGCCAATGTTCTCACGAACCCGGCCTTCGACCCGACCGCAAAGATCCCGGAATTCAAGGTTTGCGCCGTGCGGCTGGAGCGCGCGCCGGACCCAATGCCAAGGCGCGGTGAAGATGACCAAGAGCTGAGCCCGGCAACCCTGCTGTCCACCAGTGGCGCCGATTGATTCGGCGTTGCGCCCGACTCACGTCCGCTTATTCTCCAACACCGGACCCGGTGGAGCCCACTATGAATCGGCTGGCATAGGGTTCAGGTTGTCGACGTTGAATTGTTCCTGGCGGGGCGCAGAGCGACATCGACGCGAACGGTAGCACATGGCTGTAAACTTCAAGGGTAATGCCGACCGATGAGCGCCGGGCATGGCTGATCCGGCCATCCGCCTGACCGCCCTGTCGCACGGCGGCGGCTGCGGCTGCAAGATCGCGCCGTCGCTGCTCGGCGAAATGCTGGCCGCGCTGCCGCGCCAGTTTGCCGACCCCGCCCTCATGGTGGGCGCGGAGACCAGCGACGACGCGGCGGTCTATCGCATCAACGCGCGCCAGGCGGTGGTCGCCAGCACCGACTTTTTCATGCCGATTGTCGACGAGCCCTTCGACTTTGGCCGTATCGCCGCCACCAACGCGCTCTCCGACATCTACGCCACCGGCGCGCGGCCGCTCTTGGCGCTCGCGGTGGTCGGCATGCCCATGGACAAGCTGCCGCTCGCCGTGGTGCAGGAGATCTTGGCCGGCGGGGCCGCGGCCTGCGCGGCGGCCGGCATCGCCATCGCCGGCGGCCATTCCATCGACACGCCCGAGCCGATCTACGGCCTCGCCGCCATCGGCCTGATCGACCCCGACAAGGTCAAGCGCAACAGCGGCGCCAGGCCGGACGACGTGTTGATCCTCGGCAAGGCGCTCGGCATCGGCATCCTCGCCGCCGCCCTCAAGCAGGGTACGCTCGACGAGCCGGGCTATGCGGAGATGCTGGCCGTCGCCACCCAGCTCAACGCCGTCGGCACCGAGCTTGCCGAAATCGCCGGCATCCACGCCATGACCGACGTCACCGGCTTCGGCCTACTCGGCCATCTGCTCGAAGTGTGCCGCGCGTCGAAGCTCGCGGCCGAGCTGGAGCTGGGGCGCCTGCCGCTGCTGCCGGCGGCGCGCGCCCTGGCCGAGCAAGGGGTCAACACCGGCGCCGCCGGGCGCAATTGGGCGAGCTACGGCCCCGAGGTCGCCTTGCCCGAGGCGTTGCTGGCCTGGCAGCGGAACCTGCTGTGCGATCCGCAAACCAGCGGCGGCCTGCTGGTTGCCTGCGCCCCGGCCGAGGCCGCGCGCGTGCTGCGGCTGTTTCACGAGCGGGGCTACGCGGACGCCGCCGTAATCGGCGCCATGGCGGCGGGCCCGGCCCAGGTGACAGCCAAGGTGACGGTCATGAACCTCGCCGGCGGATAAGCGTTTCACGCGGCCGCCGCAACCGCTAAGCTCAGCCGCAACGACCTCGCGACAACAAGACAAGCGGATATATGCCATGGCCCGTCTCGACGACATCGACCCGCATATGCGCCAAGACCTGATCGAGCTGGAGTGCCCGCGCTTCGAAAGCCAGCCCTGGGTCGAGGGCGCGCCGCTCGCCGAGCGCCGCGTGGCGATTATCTCCACCGCCGGGCTGCAACGCCGCGGCGACCGGCCGTTTGCCTGGGACGCCGGGGATTACCGCATCATTCTCGGCGATAGCGCCGGCGACGAGCTGGTGATGAGCCATATCTCGACCAATTTCGATCGCTCGGCCTTCCAGCAGGACATGAACGTCGCCTTCCCGATCGACCGGCTCAACGAGCTGGCCACTGAGGGCACGATCGGCTCGGTGGCGCGGTTCCATTATTCCTTCATGGGGGCGACGGCGCCGCAGGAGATGGAAGCGGCGACCCGCCATCTCGCCGGCCTGATGAAGGACGACGACGTCGACGCGGTGCTGCTGCTCCCGATTTGACCGTTCTGTACGCGCGCCGTGAGCGGGCTGGGACATTATCTGGAGCAAGAGGGCCTGGCGACGACGCAGATCAGCCTGATTCGCCTGCACACCGAGAAGATCAAGCCGCCGCGCGCGCTGTGGGTGCCGTTCGAGCTCGGCCGCCCGCTTGGCGCGGCCAACGACGCCGTCTTTCAGCGCCGCGTGCTGCTCGCGGTGCTGGGTCTGTTGGAGGCCGAGCACGGGCCGGTTTTGGTCGATTATCCGGAGGAGGCACCCGCCGCCGAGGCGAGCGACATGGAGGGTTGGGTCTGCCCGATCAAGCTCGCGCCGCCGCCCAAGCCGGAGAGCCCCGACGGGCAGCTTGCCGAGGCCATGGCCGACGAGATGGCCCGACTCCAGCCCTGGTTCGACCTCGCCGTGGAAACGCGCGGACGCAGCAGCCTCGGGCTCAGCGGCGTCGAGCTCGAGACGGCGCGCGCTTTTTTGCTCTCGTTCCTCGGCGCTGAGCCGGCACAGAACCCACTGCCCGCGTTGAAACCCGCCGAAGCCCTCAGGCTGGTCTACGATGACCTCAAGGCTTTCTATGTCGACGCCGCCACCGCGCAGCCCGGCAAGGCGAGCGGTCGGGAGATGCAGGAATGGTTGTGGGGCGAGACCAGCTTCGGCAAGATCCTGTTCGCGCTGCGGGCCAAGCTGCTGGCGGCCGAGGACAAGGATCTGCGCCTGGCCGGCAAATGGTTTTTGGTGCCCTCGTCACAATGGGACCGCGCGCCCTAAGACCAATTTTACGACACTCGCGCCTCTTTGCCGGGAGATAAAACGATGAAGATCGCACTGCTGGGCGGCGCCGGCCTGATGGGCGCCGGCACCGCGAAAGACTTGGTCTCGGCCCAGTCGGAAGGGCTAGCGAAGCTCATCGTTGCCGACGTTTCGCTGGCCCGGGCCCAAGCCCTGGTCGATGAGCTACGGGACGATAGGCTGGAGGCCGTCGCCCTCGATGTCGCGGACCAGGCCGCGACGCTTGCACTGCTGCGGCAGGTCGAGCTTTGCATCAACGCGGTGCCGACCTTCGCCGGCCACCAGATGGCGATTTTTCACGCCTGCCTCGAGGCCGGCTGCGCCTATGTCGATTACGGCGGCATGGGCGTCTACACGGTGAAACAAAAGGCCGAGCACGAGCGTTGGGCGGAGGCGGGCCTGA
>JAUVWK010000017.1 GCA_030604165.1 Alphaproteobacteria bacterium
CGATCAACTTGCTCGAGCGTATGACGGCCGGCGCCAGCTACTATGCGGGCGCCGTCTTCGATGGCTCCACGGTGGGTGGTCCTTATGAGGTGACGACCTTCATTGCCCGGCCGCACGAGGGTCCTCTGCCCGGCGCCGCGGTAGATGACACGGCGCGCGAGCGGTATTGGCCGATCCGCATGGCCTATTTTCTCCTCGACGGCGACGAGGCCGAACCGGTCACCGAAATCGGCGCCCTAATGAACGCCAGCGGCGTGTCGCGTACATTCGATCTGGACTACGGCTCTTATTCGGTCCGCGCCGAGCTGCAGGACTATCAAGCGCTGCCCGAGCCCATCTGCTGAGTTTGCCGTGCCGCGGCCTTGGCGGGAGCCGTTCAAATCGAAACCGTTCTAGGGCTCCGGCCATAGCCAGGCGGCGCCGCGCACGCCGCTGGAATCGCCGTGCTTGGCTCGGGCCAGGCTGGTATTGACCCGGTCGGAGAAGACATACCGCCCCCAGGCGCGGGGCACCGTGCGATACAGGCGCTCGACATTGGAAACGCCACCGCCCAGCACGATAACCGCCGGATCGATGATATTGATCACCGTGGCGAGGGCGCGGGCAAGCCGATCCTCGTAGCGCTCGAGGCTGGCGCCCGCCGCCGCGTCGCCCTGTTCGGCGCGGGCCGCGATATCCGGGCCGGAGCGTTGTTCGCCGCTTGCCGCCTCGTGGTCGCGGGCGAGGCCGGGGCCGGACAGGAAGGTTTCGATACAGCCCTGCTTGCCGCAATAACACAGCGGGCCGGGCCGCTCGTCGTCGCGCGGCCAGGGCAGGGGATTGTGTCCCCATTCGCCGGCGATCGCGTTGGGCCCGCGCCACAGCTGGCCGCCGCTGACGATGCCTCCGCCGACGCCGGTTCCGAGAATGACGCCGAACACGCTGGCCGCGCCCGCGCCGGCGCCGTCGCTGGCCTCGGACAAGGCGAAGCAGTCCGCGTCATTGGCCAGGCGAATCGGCCGCCCCAGTCGTTCGGCCAGGTCGCGGTCGAGCGGGCGACCGATGAGCCATACCGAATTGGCGTTTTTCATCAGGCCCGTATCGGGTGAGACGATGCCTGGGACGGCGACCCCAACGCTGCCCCGAACACCCAGTTCGCGCTCGATGTCGTCGACCAGGGCGGCGACGGCTTCGATGGTTGCGGCATAGTCGTCGCGCGGTGTCGCCACGCGCCGGCGCAGCGGCGTGCGGCCTTCCCGATCGAGCGCCAGCGCCTCGATCTTGGTGCCGCCAAGATCGATCCCGATGCGTACCGTCACGGTCCGCGCCGGGCCAGGTCGGCTTCGATCACGGCGCGCGCCGCATACCAGGTGTCGATCCGGTAGTGGCTCTCGGCGGCCGGAGCCACCAAGCCGGCAAGGCGCCGCTCGGCGACGAAATGGATGCGCACCACCGCCGCCGCGTGGGTGGCCACGGAGGCATGGTGGTGCGGGCTGTCGTCGACGAAATAGACCGGCGCGCGCACCCGCCCGGTGACGCAGCGCATGGCGGGTCCCTTGCCCCCGGTATTGCCCAGCACCGGGTAGGGCAGGCCGTGGCGCTCGAGCGCCCGGCCTCGCGCCGCGACATGGTGCGGCGGCAAATTGGTGAGCACCAGAATGGCGGCTCGCCGCGACAGGGCGCGCAAGGCCGTTGCCGCGCCCGGCACGGGCTCCAGCGTTTCGATATGAGTGACGTAGAAGGCGGCGATGAGCTCGCGGATCTCCGCTTGCTCAAGCGCGGCGCCGTCGGCGCGACGGCGGATATTGCCGAACAAAGCATAGCTCCGCCAGACATAATAGAGCCCGCGCCCGTGCAGGAAGCGCTCGAACGCGGCCATGAAGCTGAACAAGACCTCGTCGGCGTCACAAACCACCAGTGGCCGGGTGGGTTCGAGCCCGAGGCGCGCGATCTGGTCCATTAAGTCGGGATGCGGATCGGCTTCCATAACAAAAGGTTAATCTTCTAACGCTAGAGTGCGGGATACCTGGACTCGACTAGCGGGCACGGCGTTCCGAGCCTTCGGGGGTCCGGGCCGGGGCGATGGTCTCGGGGTGTTGCCGTTGCGCCGCCGCGGGCCCAGTGCTTCGGATAGTAGCCTCGGAATCCATGATGAAGTTGTCGAGCCAATGACTGCCCGTGTCCTAGTTGTCGATGATAAGCCTGTCAACGTCCGGCTGCTCGAGGCCAAGCTGACGGCGGAGTATTACGACGTCATCACGGCCGCCTCGGGCAACGAGGCGCTGGAGCGGGTCAAATCCGATCACCCCGACCTCATCCTGCTGGACATCATGATGCCGGAGATGGACGGCTTCGAGGTGTGCCAGGCCATCAAGGCCGATCCCTCCACCGCGCACATTCCCGTTGTCATGATCACCGCCCTCAACGAGCAGGCCGATCGGGTGCGCGGCTTGGAGGTCGGCGCCGACGATTTTCTGAGCAAACCGGTCAATGACATCGCCTTGTTCGCGCGCGTCAAGTCGCTGCTGCGCCTGAAGATGTTGCTCGACGAGTTGCGCCTGCGCGAGGATATCTCGCTCGAGTTCGGCATCGTGAACGGGGCCCGATCGGACGACGAAGTTCCCAGTGGTCTGCGCACGCTTGTGGTCGAGGACGACCCCGACGACGCGGAGCTCATTCGTTCCGTGTTCGCCGAGGGCGGGACGACCGATTTCGTGCCCGATGTCGACGCGGCGTTGGCCAAGGCCTTTGACGGCGGCTACGACATGGTGGTGGTGAGCCTGCTTGCTCCGGGCGCGGATCCGCTGCGGCTATGCTCGCAACTTCGCTCCCATGACCAAACGCGCCACAGCTCGATCCTCGTCATGACCGAGGAGGACGATATCGAGCGGCTCGCCAAAGCCCTCGATCTCGGGATCAACGATTACCTGATGAAGCCGATCGACCAAAGCGAGCTCCGCGCTCGTGTGCGCACACAAATTCACTACAAGTGCTATCAGGATCAGTTGCGCGACGCCTACGAGAAGAGTGTCGCCATGGCGCTGACCGACGACCTGACGGGGCTCTATAACCAACGTTATTTGACCACGCACCTGGACAAGCTGCGCGGCAGCGACGCCGGCAAAGGGCGCGGGGCGCTGCTCATGCTCGACCTCGATCACTTCAAAAAAGTCAATGACAGCCTCGGTCACCCTGTCGGCGACGAAGTGCTGGCCGAGGTCGGCCGGCGGCTGAAAGACATGGTCCGCGGCCGCGACCTCGCGGCGCGGGTCGGCGGTGAAGAGTTCGTTGTGGTCTTGAGCCATGCCGACGCCGCGAAGGCCGAGAACGTCGCCGAGCGCTTGCGCGAAGCCATCGCCACGGAGCCCATCTCGGTCTCGACGCCTGAAGGCTCGCTGAAGGTAACCGTCAGCGTCGGTGTGGCGATGTATCACGACGCGGGCGAGAAGCCCGACGAACAACTCAAGCGCGCCGACAAGGCTCTCTATGAGGCCAAGCGCACCGGCCGCGATCGCGTCGTCATCGCGGCATGAGTCTCAAAGCTCCTTGGTACTAGCGCCGACGTAGCGTCGCGCTGAGCGCCTCCGCCCGGGCGGTTTGCCCCGGAGTCAGAGCCGCGCCCAACGCGTCGCGCGCCTTGGCGGCCGACGGATGTCCGTCGGTGGCCGCGAGGTGAAGCCAAGCATAGGCGTGCACAAAATCCTGTTCGACGCCGCGCCCTTCGGCGTACATGGAGCCGAGCAGAACCTGCGCGCTGGTGAGCCCGCGTTCCGCCGCCTTGCGGTACCATTTCGCCGCCGCCGTATGCTGGTTTTGCACTTGCGCCAGCACCCCCAGACCAAACGCCGCGTTGCGGTCGCCGCGCTCGGCCAAGGGGCGCCACTCGTCCGCGGCCCTGGCATAGTCCCCCTCGGTGTAGGCTTGCCAGCCGGCCGCCATGTCGGCGCGCGCCGAGCCGGCCGACACCGAGAGCGCCACGGCGCTCGCCAAGACGAGCCCCAGGGCCCTGCGCCTTAGCCCGCGCATGGTTCCGATGGCGTAGGGGAGGGGCCGGCCATGGCCCCCGCTATTTGATTTTGGATTCCTTGAACTCAACGTGCTTGCGGGCAACCGGATCGTATTTGCGCAGGATGAGCTTATCGGTCTTGGTCCGGGGATTCTTGCGGGTGGTGTAAAAAAAACCGGTACCCGCCGTGCTCACCATCTTGATCAGGATGCTGTTGGCCTTGGCCATCGCCGCGTTCCATCGCCGTAAGGGCAGATATCCGCGCGGACAATACAGCCAGCCCACGCCCTGTCAAGTGTGGCTCCCGGCTCCAATAGGCCCTGCGAGACCCGCTTGCGGGGCCGTGTTAGCTCACTCCGGGCCGCACCCCTCCGGGGCCGCGGTCGGCGCGCGCCCGGCTCACTGCATGCGGCCGAGGACGGCTCGACCATCCGCGGTCAGCTTGCAGACCAGCCAATCCGGCTTGATCGGGTTTCGTTGCCAGGGTTCGGCCCAACCCGCCTTGATGCAGGCGGCTACCGTTCGCCGGTTGATTAGCTGGCCGTCTTCGTCAAACAGAGGCAATTTGCTGCCCGGCTGGCGCAGGCCCCGCGTCAGCCATCGGCGTTGCGGGGGCGAAGGCTTGGGCGCGATTGGCGCGATTGGCGCGATTGGCGCGGGCAGCGCGACTGCCTCCCGCTCCAGCGCGTCCACGCCGCCGTCCCGATACCGGACGTTCAAGGTGGCTCGCATGGCACATCTCCCGTTGCACCGTCTTTGCCGTTTCTTCTTTGTCGTTTCTTGTCTTTCCGGCAGCGTAGCGCAACCGCGGGATGGATGCCAGCAAGACGACACCCATGGCTAAGCGCCTGCGGCCCGTCATCCGCTTGGCCAGGGGCGCCCCTTGAGTTCGACGAGATCGAGCACCAGCCCGCCACTCACCGCATCGGCGTCCGCGAGGCGGACCGCGACACGGTCGCCGAGCGACAGGCGACCGCCGTCGACGGTCAGGCAATGGCGCTCCGCGTCGTGGCGTGGCCGGCTGCGGCCGAGCGTGCGTGCCGGAACCAGCCCGTCCGCCCCGGTCTCGTCCAGTTTCACGAAGAGCCCGAAGCGGGTTACGCCCGCGATCCGGCCAGGCATCACGGCGCCGACCCTCTCGGCGAGATAAGAGGCGGCGTAGCGGTCCATGGCGTCGCGCTCGGCCAAGGCCGCGCGCCGCTCGGTCTGCGAAATGTGCGTGGCGACAGCCTCGGCGCCGGCCGCGGCGTTCTTCGGCAAGCCGCCGGGGCCGAGGCCCAGCGCCGCGATCAGCGCCCGATGCACCAGGAGGTCGGCATAACGCCGGATCGGCGAGGTGAAGTGGGCATAGCGCGGCAGGCCGAGACCGAAATGGCCGAGATTGCGCGGGCTGTACTCGGCTTGGCTTTGCGCGCGCAAGATCACCGTGTTGATCAGGTAGGCATGGGGGGTCTCGGCGGCTTTTCGCAGAATCTGGTTGAAGTTTTCCGGTTTCATGGCGCGGGAGCGCGAGAGCTTGAAGCCGAGTCCGGCGAGGAAAGGGCGCAGGCTCTCGAGCTTGGCCAGGTCCGGCTGGTCGTGCACCCGGTACATGCAAAGCCCGCCCTTGGCTTCCAGCGTCTCCGCCGCCGCGACGTTCGCGGCAATCATCAACTCCTCGATCAAGCGGTGGCTGTCGAAGCGCGGCTCGGGCCGGATGTCGGCGACCGAGCCGTCCTCGGCGAAGTGCACGCGGCGTTCCGGCAGCTCGATTTCAAGCGCGCCACGGCGTCCGCGCGCCGCGCGCAGCGCCTTGTAGGCGCCGTAAAGCGGCGCGATGGCCGTTTCGCGCAAGGCCTCTGCATCCTCGTGACCGTCGGCCACCGCTTGCACTTGCTCGTAGGTCAGCCGCGCGGCCGAGCGCATGAGCCCGCGTTCGAAGCGATGGCGGCGCAGCTTGCCCTCGGCCGAGAGCCAGAGGTGGGCGGCGAGGCACGGGCGCTCCTCTCCCGCGTTCAGCGAACAGAGGCCGTTGGAGAGGGCTTCGGGCAACATGGGCACGACCCGGTCCGGTAAATACACCGAGTTGCCGCGCTCGCGGGCCTCGCCGTCCAGCGCATCGCCGGGCCGAACGAAATGGGCGACGTCGGCGATCGCGACGATGGCGTGCCAGCCGCCCGGATTGTTGGCGTTCGGGTCGGGCTCCGCCCATACCGCGTCGTCGAAATCGCGGGCATCCGGCCCATCGATGGTAATTAGCGGCAGCGGCCTGAGATCGCTGCGGCCCGCCGCGCCAGGCGCCGCCGCGGCCTCCGCTTGGGCCAGCGCCGCGGCCGAAAACTCGGTCGGAATGCCGTGGCTGTGGATGGCCAGCAGGCCGATCGAGCGCGGCGCGTCGATCGTGCCGAGGCGTTCGGTGATCTTGGCCCGGGGCAGCCCCAGGCGGCGCCCGGGCAAGGCCTCGGCGCGGACGATCTCGCCGCGCTTCGCCTCCAGCGCTTCGCCCGCGGCGACGATATAGCTCTTGCGCGCGCGGCGGTCTGTGGGATGAATGCGTCCGCCGTCGCTGGTCGGTTCGAACACGCCGAGCAGCTGGCGCGGTCCGGCCTCGAGCAGACGGATGGCGCGGCCCTCGTAGCCGCCCTCGTCCGCGCGCCGCAACCGCGTCAGCACCCGGTCGCCGATCCCCGGCGCCGCCGTGCCGCGGGCGCCCGGGGCGCCGGGCACCATGAGAATTCGCGGCGGCGCCTCGTCCCCGTCCCAGCGCACCGGGCGCGCCAGCAGCTCGCCATCCAGGTCGATCTCGGTAATCTCGACGACGCAGACCGCCGGCAGCGTCGCGGCGCCGGTTACGCGCCGCTTGCCTGCCCGGCGCAGCAGCCCGTCGTCTTGCAGATCGCGGATCAAGCGTTTGAGGGCGACCCGGTCCTCGCCGGAAATACGGAACGCCCGGACGATCTCGCGCTTGCCGACGCGGCCGGGACTCTCTTCGATAAAACGGAGGACGTCTTGCTTACTTGGGAAGGGGGCTGGTTTGCGGCGCCCGGCCGGCACAAGGCGCTCCTATCCGTCGTCGGCGCTCGATGCGGTGGCGCCGACGGAGGGGCTGGACCCCGCGCGGGTCGCGACCTTGCCGGTTTTCTTGCGGGTCGCGCGCTTCTTGCCGCTTGCGGCGGTCTTGGTCTTGGCTTTGGTCTTAGCTTTCTGTGGGGCTTTTTTCTTGGTTCCTTTGGCCCCTTTGCCTCCCTTGGCAGCCTTGGCGGCCAGCAGCTCGAGGGCGCGCGCCAGCGTGATGTCGTCGGCCGAAACCTCCTTCGGCAGCGTCGCATTGATCCGCTTGTGCTTGATGTAGGGGCCATAGCGGCCTTTTTGGACCGTGATCGGCCCACCCTCGTCCGGGTGTTCGCCCAGCTCGCGGAGCACGTTGACGCCGCCTCCCCGTTGCTTCGCCTCGGCCAACAGCACCACGGCCCGATTGAGGCCCACGGACAAGACGTCGTCGTCCGCCTCGAGTGAACGATAGGTCCGCTCGTGCCTGACATAGGGGCCGTAGCGTCCAATGCCGGCCGAGATCTTCTTGCCGGTCTCCGGATGAAGGCCGACCTCGCGGGGCAGGGCTAGCAGCGCCAGGGCTTGCTCGAGGTCGAGCTCATCGGGCGCCACGGTCTTGGGGAGCGAAACCCGTTTGGGCTTGTCCTTGCTCTTGGCCTTGCTCTTGCCGTTGCTATTGCCGTTGCCGTTGTCGCCTTCGCCGAGCTGGATGTAATAGCCGTAGGGCCCTTTGCGCAGCGATACGGCCAAGCCGGTCTCGCTGTCTTCGCCAATCTGCTTCAAACCGTTGGTCAACTGCGCCCCGGCGTCGGCCTCGCTGGCGGACAATTGCCGCGTGTGGCGGCACTCGGGATAGTTGGAACAGCCGATGAAAGGACCGAATTTGCCGAGCTTCAAACCCAGCCGGCCGTTGTCGCAGGCGGGGTAATCGCGCAGGTTGCGCCCATTATCGGTTGGCGGGAAAAGGTGCGGCGCCAGGGCGGCATCGAGCGCGTCAACCACCTCCTTGACGCGCAGCGTCTGCGTCTCCGCCACGGCCCCGTTAAAGGTCGTCCAGAAGTCGCGCAATACCCCGCGCCATTCGACCCTGCCGGCCGAGACTTGGTCGAGCTGGTCTTCCAACGCGGCGGTAAAGCCATATTCGACATAACGGCGGAAAAAGTTTTCCAGGAAGGTGGTGACGATGCGGCCGCGATCCTCCGGAATAAAGCGCTTCCGGTCCAGCCGCACGTAATCGCGATCCTGCAATACCGAGATGATCGAGGCATAGGTGGAGGGTCTGCCGATGCCGAGCGCCTCGAGCTGTTTGACCAAGCTGGCTTCCGAATAGCGCGGCGGCGGTTCGGTGAAGTGCTGGTTGGGTTGCACGGCGGCCAGGGCTAGCGCCTCGCCGACGCGCACCTTGGGCAGCCTTCGCTCGGCCTCCTCGCTCGCCTTGGTATCGTCGCGGCCTTCCTGATAGAGCCGTAGGAAGCCGTCGAAGGCGATCACCGAACCGGTGGCGCGAAGTCCCAGCTTGCCGTCCGCCGGGGCGATCTCGACCGCCATCTGATCGATCTCCGCACTCGCCATCTGGCTGGCCACGGTGCGTTTCCAGACGAGTTCGTAGAGGCGCAGTTGATCGCCGTTGAGGGCGGCCCGCATCGCCGCCGGCCGCCGGCTCATATCGGTGGGCCGGATCGCCTCATGGGCCTCTTGCGCGTTCTTGGCCCGCGCTTTGTAGGCGCGCGGCTTCTCGGGCACGTACGCGGCGCCGAAATCGGCCGCAATCAGACGCCGCGACTGGGCGATCGCTTGGCCCGCGATGTGGACACCGTCGGTCCGCATATAGGTGATCAAGCCGGTCTGTTCGCCGCGCACGCTGACGCCTTCGTAGAGTTGCTGCGCGAGTTGCATGGTGTGCCGCGCGGCAAATCCGAGCTTGCGCGAGGCTTCCTGCTGCAAGGTCGAGGTGGTGAAGGGCGGCGCCGGGTTGCGGCGGGTGCGCTTGGGCTCGAGGCTGGCGACGCTCAGCGGCGCCGCCTCGACCGCCGCCTTGGCGGCCAGTGCGGTGGCCTCGTCCGCGAGGTCGAATTTGCCGAGCTTTTTGCCGTCGAGGCGCGTCAGGCGGGCGGCGAGCGCCTCGCCCGCCGCGGTCTTGAGGTCAACGTTGACCGACCAGTATTCCCGCGGCTTGAAGGCGTCGATTTCGCTCTCGCGCTCGCAGATCAGGCGCAACGCGACCGATTGCACCCGCCCCGCCGAGCGCGAACCGGGCAATTTGCGCCAGAGCACGGGCGAGAGGGTGAAGCCGACGAGATAATCGAGCGCCCGGCGTGCCTTGTAGGCATCGACCAGGTTGGCATCGACGTCGCGCGGATGCGCCATGGCCTCGAGCACCGCGCCCTTGGTGATCTCGGTGAAGACCACCCGCTTGATCTCGATCCCGTTCAGCAGACGGCGGCGCTGCAGCTCGTCGAGCACATGCCATGAGATGGCCTCGCCCTCGCGGTCGGGGTCGGTGGCGAGGTAAAGCGCCTCGGCGCCCTTGAGTGCCTGGCCGATCGCCCGAAGGTTCTTTTCCGAGCCCTCGGTGACGATCCAATCCATCGCGAAGTCCTCGTCGGGGCGCACGGAGCCGTCCTTCGGCGGCAGGTCCCGCACGTGCCCGTAGGAGGCAAGCACCTTATAGTCGGAGCCCAGGTATTTGTTGATGGTCGTCGCCTTGGTCGGCGACTCCACGATCACGACATTCATGGACAAATCTTTACGATGTTCCTATGAAGGAACCGTTATTCATCTGTATCTATTAGAAAAACTTGGTTTCCTGGGGAGCGCTCCAAGCGCCCCGCCAGCTCAAGCTCCAACAAAATGGTGACAACGACCGCCGGTGTCAACCGCGACTGCCGAACCAGCTCGTCCACCGGCGTCGGCGCCGGGCCGAGCAACTGGGTCACCGCCGAGCGCGCGCGGGGGAGCGCGGATTCGTCCGTAATAGATTGATTCAGAGACGAAAACTCCGCCTTTTCCGGCTCCGCGAGCGGCCGTGGGCTGGCCTCGCTCAGGACCGCCATAATATCGGCCGCGCTTTCGGTAAGCGTGGCGCCTTGGCGGATCAAATTGTTGGTGCCCCGGCTGCGTGGATCGAGCGGCGAGCCCGGCACCGCGAACACCTCGCGGCCCTGCTCGAGCGCCAGTCGCGCGCTGATCAGCGAGCCCGAGCGGGGGGCGGCCTCGACCACCACCACACCCCGCGAGAGCCCGGATATGATCCGGTTACGGCGCGGAAAATGCCGCGCCTGCGGTACGGTGCCGAGCGGCATTTCGGAGACCACCGCGCCGCGCTCGACGATATCGTCGAAGAGGGCCTGATTCTCGGCCGGGTAGACCACGTCGGCGCCGCCCGCGACCACCGCAACGGTGCCGCTCTCGAGCGCGCCTTGGTGGGCGTTGGTGTCGATGCCGCGGGCCAGGCCCGAGACCACCGCAATGCCGTTGGCGCCAAGCTCGGCGGCGAGCCGGCGGGCCAATCGCGCGCCGTTGGCCGAGGCGTTGCGGGCGCCGACGATGGCAACCGTCAGCTCCTGGAGCAGATCGACGCGGCCGCGCACGGTGATCAATGGCGGCGGATCCGCGATCGCCGCCAGCGGAGCCGGGTAGTCCGCTTCGCCGTGCGCGATGAGGCGTGCGCCGAGCTTCTCGATCGCCGCCAGCTCGCGGCGCGCGGCGTCGGGTGGCGGCACCTTGATGGGCCGGGCCCGGCCGCCGCGCTTGGCCAGTGCCGGCAAGGCCTCGAGCGCGGCGCCCGCGGTGCCGAAGCGTTGCAGCAGCGCGAAATAGGTGACCGGCCCGACATTTTCGCTGCGGGCGAGGCGCAGCCGGTCGCGCCGTTCGGTCGCCGATAGGGGCGCGGCTTGGTTCATGACGCGAGCCTGCGCGCGCGCCGCCCGCCGGTCAACCGCGGGTCAACCGCCGGTCAACCGGGTGTGGCCGGTCCAGCGTCGGGCCCGGGCGGCTTGGCGCCGATCTTGGCCTCCACGCCGCGTGCCAGGCGCAGAATGTTGGCCGCGTGCTTGAGCGTCACGATCAGCGCCAACAAGCCGGCGAGCCAGGCGATCTGGCCGCCGGCGAGCAGATAGGCGAAGCCTGGTGCCGAGAGCACGGCAATGAGGGAGGCGAGCGACGAATAGCGGAAGGCCGCCGCCGCCGCCAGCCAAAGGCCGCAGGCGATCAGGCCCACCGGCCAGGCGATGGCCAAGAGCACGCCGAGCGTGGTGGCGACGCCTTTGCCGCCCTTGAACCGCAGCCACACCGGGATCAGGTGGCCGACGACGACGCCGGCGCCGGCGGTGACGGCGATGTCGGGGCCGAACATCTGGCCGAGCAGCACGGCCACCGCTCCCTTGCCGCCGTCGAGCAGCAGGGTCGCGCCGGCCAGCGTCTTGTTGCCGGTGCGCAGCACATTGGTGGCGCCGATGTTGCCGGAACCGATGGCACGGATATCGCCGAGCCCGGCGAGGCGGGTCAAGATCAGGCCGAACGGGATGGCGCCGATCAGATAGCTGGCCGCCAGGGCGGCGGCGAAATAGGGCCAGGAATAGGCCCAGCTGATGGGATCAGGCACGGCCTCGTCCCCGTATGCGGCGGCGCGCGATTAGTACCAAGGAGCGGTGATAATGACGCATAGGGACGGCTTGCCAAGGTTTTCGGCTAGGAGCGTGCGGCCCCGGTCGGCCCTGTGCGATGCAGCGCATCGGGAGCCGTGCGCGACGCCGCCCCATTGCCTTGGCAAGCCGCCGTTCCGGTCGCCCATGCGACCCGTCGGCGGGCGTCGGAAGGCGTTGACGATGTCCCGCATCGCCTGCCACCTTCCTCCTACCCGACGGATCGCCTGGACGATCCCACAAATCATCCCTGTGGGTCATTATCACCGCTCCTTGGTATGAGCAGGAGACGCCCATGATCGATACGGTCATCGTCAATGCGAAAATCGTTACGCCCCGAGACATCGTCTTCGGCGCCATCGCCATCGATGGCGGACGCATCGAGTTGATCGGCCCCGAATGGCAGATGCCGAAGAGCCGAGAGGTGATCGACGCCAAGGAACGCTTCGTTATCCCCGGTATCGTCGACCCGCATGTCCATTACGGCTTGACGCCGGCGCCCGGCGGCAGCTTCGCCGAGGCCTGCAAGCGCGACTGGAAGCCGGATGCCATCGGCGCCGCCTTCGGTGGCATCACGACGGTCATGCCCATGTTGATGTCCGCAGGCTCCTACGTGCCCGTCACCAAGGAGCTGATCGGCTGGGCCAACGAGAATTCGGCCACCGACTTCGCGCTGACGGTGATCGTCCACAAGCAGCAGCACAGGGACGACATGCAGGAACTATTCGACTCGGGCGTGACCTCGTTCAAGCACTTCTTCAATGCCTTTCAGGCCGAGGAAGGCGAACAGATGCAGCTCGCGCCGGTCGACGAAAGCGGGCTCTTCCGGTCGCTCGAGAAAATCCGCGATCTCGGGGCACCGGCCATCGCCATGGTGCACGCCGAGGACTGCGGCCTTTACAGCGCCTTCATCGCCCGCCAACGGGCAAAGGGACGCGACGGCCTCAAGGCGTGGAACGACGCGCGGCCGCCTTTTACCGAAAGCGTGCGGATCGAGTTGGGCGCCAGACTCGCCTACGAGGCGCGGGCGCCGCTCTATTTCGTCCATCTCAGCAACCAGGAAAGCATCGAGACGGTGCAACGCTACAAGGCCAGGGGCGCACGCCTTGCGGCCGAAGCGGTCATCCACACCCTCACGGTGAGTTGCGAGCAGGAGGAGGAGGTCGGCATCTGGGCCAAGTTCGTGCCGCCGTTGCGCCCCTGGTCCGAGATTCACAATATGTGGCGCGGTATCCGGGGCGGCGTCATCGACTGCATCGCCACCGACCATTGCACCTATATGCTTGAGGACAAGACCCTGGGCCAAGACAAGCATCGGGGCAGTATCTGGGAGATTCCGCCCGGCATCTCGAACGTCCAGGAGCATCTGTTGCCGGTGCTCTGGACCGACGGCGTTCTGACCGGCCGGATCAGCCTCAACGAGCTGGTCCATCTGACGGCGGAGAACGCGGCCCGGTTGTTCGGCCTCTATCCTCGCAAGGGCGCGATTATTGCCGGCGCCGACGCCGACCTGGTTATCGTCGACGACACCACCTGGCACGTGATCGACGACAAGTTCTATCACGGCAAGGACACGCGCTTTTCAATCTACATGGGCCGCAGGGTGACGGGGCGGCCGCACCTAACCATGCTCAGGGGCAAGACCATCCTCAAGGACGGCCGCTATGTCGGCAGCTTCGAGGACGGCAAGCACGTCGAGGCCCGCCTCGGCCAATTCTCGGCCCGGGGCCTGGCGGACTCGACCGCCGTCGCCGAGTGAAGTCCGGCGGCGCTTGAACCGAACCGGACCGAGAGTCACGGCATTGTGATGCGCCTTTAATAGCCGCCCCGCGCGCCAGGCCCGACACTGGCGTGCACCCAACCACGAACGGGGCCGGCGCATGAGACCCTTCGCCTTCGTTCTAGCCCTTATTCCGCTCACCATTCTGCTCGCCGGCGCGGCCGAGCGCGCCTGCGCGGCCGAGATACCAAGCTCCTGGGCCTGGGAGTGGAAAAACACCGACTTCGAGCGCAGCGCCGTGGATTTCAAGGAGATCCAGTCCGGCGGGCCGCCGAAGGATGGCATTCCGGCGATCGACCGCCCCAATATCGCGCCGCTCGCCGAGATCGCCGACCTGCCCAACAGCGAGCCGGTGATCAGCGTTTTTCTGAACGGCGAAATGCGCGCCTACCCGGTGCGCATCCTGATCTGGCACGAGATCGTCAACGACACCCTGGGCGGCGTGCCGATCGCCGTGACCTTCTGCCCGTTGTGCAACTCCGCGGTGGTGTTCGACCGGCGCGTGAACGGGCGCGTGCTCGACTTCGGCACCACCGGCAAGCTGCGCAACTCCAACCTGGTGATGTATGACCGCCAAACCGAGAGCTGGTGGCAGCAGTTCGTCGGCGAGGCCATCGTCGGGGAGCTGACCGGCACCCTGCTTACGGCCCTGCCGGTTCGCGTGGAATCCTTCGCCCGCTTCAAGCAACGCGTCGCCGGCGGCACGGGCGACTCGGGCGATAGTGGCGCAACGGTGCTCGTGCCCAACCGGGGCTCGGGGCGAAGCTACGGCATCAACCCCTACGCCAATTACGATTCGGCGGCGCGGCCGTTCCTCTATCGCGGCGAGATGCCGGCCAATATCGCGCCGCTGGCGCGTGTCGTGGTGGTGGGCAAGGAAGCCTGGAGCCTGGCGCTGGTGCGCGACAAAGGGCGGCTGGAGCAGGGCGATCTGGTGATTAGCTGGGAGCCCGGACAGAACTCGGCGCTCGATGCGAGCGTCATCGCGCGGGGCCGCGACATCGGCAATGTCGTGGTGCAGCGCCGCACCGGTAATGGCGGCAATGGCGGCGATAGCCTCGAAGACGCCGTGCACGACATCAGCTTCGCCTTCGCCTTCCACGCCTTTGATCCCGACAGCGTGATCCACACCGCGGCGGATTAGGTCGTGTATTCATAAAATTGAGTTGGGTCGGCGGCGGGGCGCCGATGTCGGCTTTAGCGCCGACACCGGTCGCGCTTTGGCACATTTCGCTGCCCAAAGAGGGAGCCGTCCACCGCATCGCAAGCGGTCTCTGGCGGTGCCGAGGAAACTATTCCGGACAATCCCGCGCCGGATCGATGACCTGCGACCAAGACTCGCTCCAGCGTAGGCCGATCTCCAAATTTAGCCTATCCTGCAAAGCGGATGCAGTTCCGGAAGCGATGGGAATGTGGTACGACGTTCGCGAATTCGGATGTCATCCGGGGAATGTCGACGAACATATCTTGCTAGGAACGGCCGCATCAACTTACTCCGGCCCCATTGGTTATTTCAAAAAGGCGACAAATATGGATACCACGTTAATAGTCGTTCTGGTCGTTGTCGCGCTGATCGTTTTATATGTGATCGGAATATTTAATAAACTGGTTAGGCTAAAAAATCGCTTCAATAACGCCTTCGCACAGATCGAGGTGCAACTGAAACGGCGTTACGACCTGATACCGAATCTTGTCGAGACCGCCAAGGGTTATATCACGCACGAGCGTGAAACCCTGGAGGCCGTGGTCGCGGCCCGCAATGCGGCGGCCGATAGGCTCTCCAGCGCCGCGGCCGATCCGGGCAATGCCGAGGCAATGAAGAACCTGATCGGCGCAGAAGGCAAACTGGCTGGAGCCTTGACGAATTTTAATCTGGTGATGGAGGCTTATCCGGATCTGAAGGCCAGTCAGAACATGATGCAGTTAAGTGAAGAGCTTACCAGCACCGAAAACAAGGTTTCCTTCGCCCGCCAGGCCTTCAATGACCAGGTGATGGCCTATAACACTTATAAACAGAGCTTCCCGCCCTTGTTCTTCACTTCTATGTTCGGGCACGCGCAGGACGCGACCCTCCTAGAATTTGAAGATAGCGAAGCCATCCAGGCCGCGCCAAAAGTATCGTTTTAGATTCTGTTGGTTACCCGAAGCGTGAAATGAATTTCTTTGAATCACAAGACCGCGCCCGCAAAAATACGTTTCAGCTTGTCTTTCTGTTTACTCTGGCTCTGGTTACCTTGATCGTCATGACCAATCTCTTGGTCATGGCGGTTTTCAGTTATACCAATAG
This sequence comes from Alphaproteobacteria bacterium, assembly GCA_030604165.1. GTDB lineage: Bacteria > Pseudomonadota > Alphaproteobacteria > UBA828 > UBA828 > JAUVWK01. The sequence goes on from JAUVWK010000017.1 coordinate 15,726, forward strand.
AGAACAAATACAAGACGGTGGGGCGTTACTCCAGCAAATGGATTGGCGGACATTTGCCGTTGTCAGCGCCGGTGTCGGTGTCGTGGTGCTGGTGGGCAGTCTCTACAAGATCATGGCCTTATCGGCCGGTGGCAAAACCGTCGCGGAGGCGCTGGGTGGAAAACTGATCCCGCCAAATACGAAGGACCTGAAGCAACGCAAATTGTTGAATGTGGTGGAGGAAATGGCCATCGCGTCCGGCACGCCGGCGCCGCCGGTTTATGTGCTAGCGAATGAGCCGGGTATCAACGCCTTTGCGGCCGGCTTCTCGCCGCGCGATGCCGTCATCGGGGTCACCCAGGGGACGATCGATCATTTAAGCCGCGATCAGTTGCAAGGCGTCATCGCCCATGAGTTCAGCCATATATTCAATGGCGATATGCGGCTCAACATTCGCTTAATGGGCGTGCTGAACGGCATCCTGATTATCGGCATTATTGGCTACTATATTTTGTATTCCGCTTCTTTTTCGAGGCGCGGGCGGAGTAGCGGTAAAGGGGCGGGCGGAATACTGGCGCTGGCTATTGGGCTGATGGTCATCGGCTTTGCCGGTACATTCTTCGGCGGCCTAATCAAGGCCGCGGTGAGCCGACAACGGGAATACCTGGCGGATGCCTCGGCGGTTCAGTTTACCCGCAACCCGGACGGGATTGCGGGCGCATTGAAGAGAATCGGCGGGCTCGAGGTCGGTTCAAAAGTGGAAAACCCCGGCGCACCCGAAATCAGCCATGCCTTTTTTGCCCAAGGCATTTCGGGTGTTATGCAATCGTTGTCCGCCACGCACCCGCCGCTGGCCAAGCGTATCCTGCGGATCGATCCGCATTGGAATGGCGATTATTATTCTTCCGATAAAACCGACTCACGCCGAGTTGAGGAAAAGGCCGACAAGAAAAAGTCCCTGACGCGAGAAGAGCTTGCCAAAAAGGTCGCCACGGTCGTCGCCGGCGCCGCCATGGCCGACGTCGCGAATGCAATCGATCAAATCGGCAACCCGAAACAGCAAACCATCAAGTACGCCCGCTCGCTGATATCGGAGTTGCCCCTGGTCACTATAGAGGCTGCCCGTGAGCCCTATGGCGCCCGCGCCGTCATGTATTCCCTGGTGCTTAATCCGGAGCAGGAGGTTCGGGGCAGACAATTGAAGCATTTGCAGGAGTATGCCGATCCGGATGTCTTCGTGTTAACGCACAAACTAATACCGGAGATAGATGGACTCGAGATCAAATATCGGCTGCCCCTGATCGATATCGTCATCCCCGCACTGAAGCAGTTATCAATCAGGCAGTACGAATCGTTCAGAGAGAATCTGATCGCGTTGATTGAAATGGATTCCAGGGTCGACCTGCTGGAATGGTCGTTACAGAAAATTCTGTTCAATCACCTGGATGGGCAGTTCTTCAAGCTGACAGACACAAAAGCGCGCTATTCCCGTCTCGATCAGCTCAAGAAAGAAATCGAGTTGCTCCTCTCCCTAATGGCCCATGCCGGTCATCAGGATCAAAACAATATTGAAGAAGCATTTCGTGCAGCGACAAAAACGCTGAAGCTCGGCGGGCTTCAATTAGCGGCAAGAAATGAAATCCGTCTTTCCGATCTGGATCGTGCCCTGCAAAAACTTGCAAAGCTGAAACCCCTGGTCAAGCTGCAACTACTGAAGGCCTGTGCCACCAGTGTCGTACACGATCAAAGGATATCTCCCGTTGAAATCGAATTATTGCGCGCCTTTTCGGACGTCCTCGATTGTCCCATGCCGCCGATAATCCCGTCGTAGGGCGCAATAATTCAATCCGGCACGATCCAAGCAGCGAACCGATAAA
>JAUVWK010000443.1 GCA_030604165.1 Alphaproteobacteria bacterium
CAAGTTCGACAGCTCCATCGGCGGCCTCGGCGGCTGCCCCTTCGCGCCCGGCGCGAGCGGCAATTTGGCGACCGAGGACCTGGTGTTCATGCTCAACGAATCCGGCTTCGAGTGCGGTATCGACGTCACTGGCTTGCGCGCCGCGGTCAAGGTCGCCGAGGAACAGACCAAACAGAAGCTCGGCGGGCGGGTCGTGGCCTGGCTCGAATCCCAAGAGCGGCGCAAAAAGGCCGCGGCCAGCGCGGCGGCCGAATAACGCGTTTTCCGTTCAAGCTCGCTCCGAGCAGCCAAGGGCCGCCCCGCAAGGCGGCCCTTTTTCTTGAATCCGTTCTTCTAGACCCTTTATCTCAACCCATCGCCCCGCGCTCGCCGGCCATGCCGATCGCCTTCAGGTCGATGTCGAAGTGCTCCTTGACGATCTCGCAGATACGGTCGTAACGAACGCCGATCCGGATGGTCTTGAAGTCGCGCAGATCGATGATGGTGCTCGAGCGCCCATCCGCGTTGTGATATTTGCAAAGCCCATGGTCGAGCGCGATATCGGCGGCGGCGCGCACCGGCGCCTCGACATCCTCGAGCCGGAACTTGCTGCCCTGCAGCGAGGTATTGGCGGAGGAGCCGAACAACGGCATGGCGCGCGCGGTACTTTGCCGCACCAACTCGTTATGCAGCGCGCCGGCGTTCAGCAACATGTCGATGGTACCGGCCTTGGACGAGTTCTCGAGCGCGAACGGCGCCACGTTCTCGAACAACGGATGATCCTCGCGAAACGGCGCCACGGTCGACATCGGCAGGTCGTGGTCTTGGATCACGCAGCTCACCAGTTCGCGCTCCCGGCCGCCGCAGATCTGGATTTCGTTGAACAGCTGCCAATTGCTGATCATGCCGCTCGGCTTCTCGAAGCTGCGCGCCTTGGCCGCGAAGATACGGCGGATCGCCTCTTCGCTGTTTCCGAGGATGGCGTAGGCCACGTCGAGGGGCACGATGGCAACCCCGCCCGCCGCCACCGCATCGAGCACGCGCGCAACATCCGCCGTGACGTCTTCGTCGCTCATCGAGATCTCCCCGGTTTCCCGTTAGTGCTCAGCGCGGCCCAAACAGGCCGGTTAGCCGGGCTGGGCCGTCCGCCGTGTCGAGCGCCTCGACCGCCGCGGCGATGGTGTCCGCCGACGGCGCCAGCGCGAGGTCGGCGATCAAACCCGCCAATTTCGCCTTGATGGCGTCGCTCGGCATGGGACGCGCCGGCGTGCCGTAGCTATCGAGCACGTCCACGCGCCGGCGCGCGCCATCGGTGCCGCTGACCTCGACCCAGCTGCCGAAATGGGCCGGAAACGCCGCCTCCATGGCAGCGTCGCGCACCGCCTCCACCTTGTCGCCGAGCCGCAAGATCCGTTCGTCCGCCAAGCGCTCCTCACCATAGGCCTCGTGGTCGTTGGGTCCGCAGACGAGGGTGGCGCCGAGCGCGAACGGCAGGCTGTATTGCGCCGCCATCATCGATGTCGGCCGGCGCATCATGTGCTGGCTCACCATGATCGCGGGCCCGCCGACGCGGATCGCGGCGATCGCCTCGTCCGCCATGGTGAAATCGTCGGTCGCTTCGCGCAGCGCGTCGATCGTCGAATGGAACAGCCGACAGCAAGGATAAGGCTTCAGGCTGATCTTGTGAATCTCGAGCGGCGCCCCGGCCGCCTTGGCGAGCCTCGCCACCTCGGGATCGGCGCCGAACAGCCGGCAGAGGCCGTAGACGCCGTCGAACGCTTGCGCCGGGCCGGCGATGCCGAGGCCCGCGAACTCGGCCGCCATGGTGCCGTTATGCGCGCCGTAGCCGCCATGCAGGCGCTTGACCGTGGTGCCGTGGGGGTCTTGGGAAAACTGCATCGAGCCGCCCGCCATCGAAAGCATCAGGCCCCAGGCCGAGGCCAGGCCCTTGGCGTCGAGGCCATAGAGCTTTGCCGCCGCCGTGGCGGCGCCGAAACCGCCGAACAGCGCGGTCGGATGAAAGCCGCGCTCGATCATCTCGCCCGCGCCCGTCGCCATGCCGACCCGCGCCATCGCCTCGTAGCCCGCGGCGATCGCGGCGAGCACCTCTTGGCCGGCGCAATCCTGCGCCGTGCCGACGGCAAGCGCGGTGGCGATCACCACGGCCCCGGGGTGGCTCACCGAGGCGTCGTGCGTGTCGTCCAGCTCCATGCCGTGGGCGGCCGTGGCGTTGACCAGCGCGGCGATGGCGGGCGTGGTCTTGATATCGCTGCCGAACACCACCGCGCCGCCTGCGCCTTCGTGGCGCGCGGCCCAGGCGCGCAAGGCTATGCCCCAGGGCAGCTCGGCGCCGCGCAGACAGACACCGACGTGATCCAGCGCCAGCCGCTTGAGCTGCGTCACATCCGCCGCGCTCAGCGTCGGATACGAAAGCGCCGCCATCTCGTCGGCCAAGGCGCGGGTCAAGTCGGGATTCGCCGAAAGCTTCATGATTGTGTCGGTGCACCGTCGAGCACCGGGCTCCATACGCGCCGCCGTTTCGTCGATAACTCCATGCCTACATTGCATAAACTCTGTTCTGATGTATACAGGGATTGGGCTAACGCGTGGCATCCGATAGCATTGCCCAACGCGCCGGCAAGGGAGGCCAAGATGACAACGGTATCCACGGACCTGATCCTCGCGCACGCTCGCGAGGCGCTCGGCGTCAGCCTCACGCGCGCGCGCGCCGAGGCGCTCGCCACCACCGTCAACACGCTGCTCGGCGCCTGCGACCGGCGCGCGGCCGATCTCGCCTTCGAGGCGGAACCGGCGGCGTTCGCCGCGGCGCTCGACGAGCTGGCCGAGAAATAGGCCCGCCATGGCGCCCGACATCGTCAGCCATAGCCTAAGCGACATCGCCGCGGCGATCCGCGCCAAGCAGGTCTCCGCCGTCGAGGTCACCGAGGCCTGCATCGCCCGTGCCGAGGCGGTGCAACCCAAGCTCAACTGTTTTATTCAATTGCTCGCCGACGAAGCCTTGGCGGCAGCCAGCAAGGCCGATGCTGCGCAAGCGCGCGGCGAGGCCTGCGGGCCGCTGCATGGCGTGCCGCTGGCGCACAAGGATATGTACTACCGGGCGGGCAAAATCTCGACCTGCGGCTCGAAAATCCGCAAGGA
>JAUVWK010000239.1 GCA_030604165.1 Alphaproteobacteria bacterium
GCCCGAGACCGACATCCAAACGCCGGAAATTTTCTCGACGATCTTGGCGTAGGTCGTGACCGGCAGGCCGAGACCGCCATAGTCCTCGGAGATCGTGGCGCCGTATAGCCCCATTTCCTTCAATTTGTCGGCGATCTCTTGCGGATAGAGATCGTTGTGCTCAAGCTCCGAAACGTACGGGCGGACGTCGCGCTCGAGAAAGCGATCGATGCCGTCGAGGATGATGCGCTCCTGCTCTGCGTCCAATTGCTTCACGGGTTCGTCGGCCATATCATCTCTCCCCTGGTCTCGGCGGATGCGCGGCGCCGCAAGCCGTTGGCCGAAGCCAAAATGCTCCCCGGCGGTGCCGAGCGTGCCATGCTCGAGCCCAACAACTTAACGAATCGCAAGTGTCGTGATTAAGATAGCCGTTCAATCCAGCCGAGAATGCCTCGCCCACGGCGTGGCGCCCGCCGGTCCAAAATTAATGCTTGCGTCGAGAGCATTTATCCCTTGAAATTCACTGGCGTTCAACGAGAGATTCTAGGGATGCGGCGCACGCGGCCAAAGCGGGAAAGGCTGGTACGGCGCTGTGTCTTGTTGGCAGGCATGGCGCGGCCGTGAATAACAAAGGATAGCGGGTGATATGGCGGAACCTGGTGACGTCGCAATCAAGGATGTCAAGAAGGTCTTCGGTCCGACCGTGGCCATCGAAGACATCAATTTGACCATACCGAACGGCTGTTATTGCTGTTTGCTGGGGCCGAGCGGCTGCGGCAAAACCACCCTGCTGCGGGTTATCGCCGGTCACGAATCGCCGACCGAGGGCGATGTTTCGATTGGCGGTCAGTCGGTTATCGGGCTGCCAACCGGGCGGCGCGGCACCTCCATGATGTTCCAGAGCTACGCGCTGTTTCCCCATTTGTCGGTGCTGGACAATGTCGCCTTCAGCCTGAAGATGCGCGGCGTGCACAAACACGAGCGCCGGAAAAAGGCGTTCGAGGTTTTGAAGCGGGTGCAACTCGATACCCTTGCCGATCGCATGCCGGCGCAGCTTTTGGGCGGGCAGCAGCAGCGCGTGGCGTTGGCCCGTTCGCTGATCACCAATCCGCAGGTCCTGTTGCTGGACGAGCCGCTGTCGGCGCTCGATGAGTATCTGCGCCTGCAAATGCGCGCCGAGTTGAAGTTCATTCAGATCGATCTCGGCATCACCTTCATTCATGTCACCCATACCCAGCCCGAGGCGCTCGCGATCGCGGACCTCGTGGTGGTCATGGACACCGGTCACATCGAGCAGATCGGCACCCCGCGAGAGATCTACGACCAGCCGCGCACCACCTATGTGGCGAATTTCATGGGCGGCTGGAACGTGTTCGGTGGCACCGTCGCCGGGCTTGAGAACAACCTGGCGGTCGTCAAGGGCCCCGCGGGCGAGCAATTCAGCTTGGCCCCCAACGGCAAGCGTGCCGGCGACGATATCGATTTCGGGATTCGCCGCGACAAATTGCATTTAGCCGGCGGCGGCGGCGCGGCAAGCGCGCATAACGCGCTCGAAGGAACCGTCCACGCCATCGAGTATCAGGGCAACTGGGTCAAGGTAACGATCATTCGACCCAATGAATCACGCATCGTCGCCGTGATCGAGGACCAAGAGTACTTTGCCAACCCGGCGGGTGTCGGCGACAATGTCGTCGCAACGTGGGCGAGCGAGGACGTGCGCGTCATGGAAAAGGCGATGGGCGAACAGAATTTGATCGGCGAAGCGCTGTAGCAGGGATGTCATGGCGGGTGATGTGTAGGTAGAGAAATAATTAATAAAATCAAGCTCGTAAGGCAGTGATACCGATTTCGAAACGACAATTGCGACGCTTTACGCGGGACAACGAACAGGTGAGGAGAAACGTTATGAAGGACGGAACCAAGGCGAAAGACAGCAAAGGGCTCAGCCGGCGGGCGGTGTTGAAAGGCACGGCGGCGGCGGCCGGCGTGGCCGCGGCCGCGGGCGTCGGCGGTTTCCCGACCGTCTGGGCGCAGGATATCAAGGATATCACGGTGCGTACGATTGGCATGGCGGTCTCCAACATGGTGCCGCTGCAGGACATGGCCAACGAGGCGCTCGATTTTCAGGTCAAGCAGACCGCGGCTCAAATCCCGGATATTCAGGCCCGCGGTCTGACCCAGCCGAAGTCGGCCGACTTGTTCGAGCCGCCCTACATGCTCATGAAGTTCATGTGGCCGTCGGGTAACTTCCAGGCCTGGGACACCACCAAGCTGCCGCAATGGGGCGCGGTCGTCGATCTGTACAAGACATCGGGCAAGATCTGGCCCGACGCCTGGTTCGGCCACGGCCAAAACCCGAGCATGGTCTCGACCACGTCGGACCATCTTGCGACCGACTTCGTGGATCCCGGTTCGACCAAGTGGGTCACCAACCATCCGGTGCTGCACAACGCCGATACGTTGGGCATCCGCCCGGATCTGATCGGCCGACCCATCGAATCCTGGTCCGAGCTCGTCAATCCGGAGTTCGCGGGCAAGTCGGCGCTGGTCAGCTTCCCGGCCATCGGCCTGATGGACGGCGCGATGGCTCTGGAGGCGGCGGGCCAGGTGCCGCCCTACGTCAACAAGGGCAACATGACCCGGGAAGAGATCGACCAGACGGTCGGTCTTCTGATCGAGCTCAAGAAGAACAATCACTTCCGGGCGCTGTGGTCGACCTTCAACGAATCCGTGCAGCTCATGGTTTCGGGCGAGGTGGTGATCCAGTCCATGTGGTCGCCGGCGATCACGGCGGTGCGCGCCCAAGGCGTGCCCTGCATCTATCAGGACCTCAAGGAAGGCTATCGTTCGTGGACGCTGGGGCACCTGCTGCCGCGCCATGTCGAGGGCAAGAAGCTCGGCGCGGTGTACGACTACGTGACCTGGTATCACTCCGGGCCCGCCGGCGCATTTTTCGCGCGCCAAGGCTATTACGTGGTGACGCCCGACAACACCAAGAAGTATCTGCCCGAAGCCGAGTGGGACTTCTGGTTCGAGGGTAAGCCGGCGACGGTTCCGATCATGGATCCGTTCGGCAACCTGATGGAGCGGGAAGGCACGGTCCGGGACGGCGGCTCGTACAAGAACCGGATGGGCCGCGTGGCGGTGTGGAACTCGGTCATGGATGAGAACGAATATCTCACCGACAAATGGAACGAGTTCATCACGGCCTAAAGACGGCGAGATAGCATGTGGGGCGCGCGGGCCGCGCCCCACATCGCCTCCTTTTCCGAATGTTTGATACTTCCGAGAGCGATTAATGGCGTCGACACGATCTTCGCTGCAACGATTTAGCGCGGCTTTTCAGATCACGCCCCTGGGCGTGACAATGCTGTTGTTCCTGATCGGCCCGGTCGCTGTGATCATCTGGATGAGCTTCCATAAGTTCAACGGTTTCATGACCTTGGACGAGCTCACGGTGGCCAATTACGTCAAGGTTTTCACCAAGACGTTGACGCTAGACAACTATTTACAGACGGCGAAGATGGTGGCCATCACCTGGGTGGTGACGCTGCTCCTCGGTTTCTCGATCGCCTATTTCCTGGTTTTCGATCTGATCAAGCTGCGCACCAAGCTGCTGCTGTTCATGCTCTGCATCGTGCCGTTCTGGACCTCGGGCGTCATTCGCCTGGTAGCCTGGGTGCCGTTCCTGGGCAAGGAAGGCATCATCAATCAGGTCTTGATCGGCATTGGCATCACCGACGAACCGTTTCAGTTCCTGCTGTTCTCGGAGTTCGCAGTGCTGTTGTCCTATGTGCAGATTTTCACGTTGTTCATGATGGCGCCGTTGTTCAATGTCATGGCGCGCATCAACCGGGACCTGATCGAAGCGGCGCGCGACAACGGCGCTTCGAGTTGGCAGATCTTGTGGAATGTTATCGTGCCGTTGTGCAAGCCGGGAATCGCGATCGGCACGATATTCGTGGTTAGCTTGGTGGTCAGCGATTTCACGGCGATTCGCATCCTGGGCGGCGCGCGCGTCGGCACCATCTCGATGTCGATGTCGAACCAGATCGGGATGGTTCAGTACCCGCCCGCCAGCGCCAACGCGATGGTCTTGTTGGTCGTATTGCTGTTGATCGTCGGCGGTATCATGCGCGTGGTCGACGTGAGAAAGCAGTTATGAGCGCCTCGCAAGAGATCAAGCGGGCCGCGGGGTATTACCCGCGGGCGGTGCTTTTCTTCCTCTATCTGCTGTTCCTCTACGGCCCGATTTTCATCATCGCGGTGCTCTCGTTTCAGGGCGAGAACGCCTCGCTGACGTTCCCCATGCAGGGCTTTTCCCTGCACTGGTTCACCGAGGTCATCTTTCCGTCCTACATCGGCGATTTCCGCATGCCGTTCGTGCGCTCGCTCGTGCTTGCACTGATCGTCATGGTTTTGACGATGGGGATCTCGTTCGCGGCCGGGCTCGCGTTCCGCAAGAACTTCTTCGGCTCGATCATCTTCTTCTATGTGGTGGTCGCGAGTTTGATCGCGCCTTCGGCCTTGGTCAGCCTCGGAATCGGCATGGGCTTCAGCCAGGCCGACATGACAACCCAATGGTATTCGGGTGGCTTGGGCGCGCATTTGAGCTGGACGCTACCGTTCGGCGTGCTGATCATGCTGGCGGTTTTCGGCCGTTTCGATCAGGCCTTGGAGGAGGCGGCGCGCGACCAGGGCGCGACGACGTGGCAGACGCTGCGCCATGTCATCATTCCGATCACGCTGCCGGGCCTGATCGGCGTGGCATTGTTCGGATTTACGCTGTCATACGATGAGTTTCCGCGTATATCGTCGGTCGCCGGCGAGTACCCCACGCTGCCTGTCGAACTGGTGAACACCTTGAATCTCGCGGCGACGCCGGTGATATACGCCATCGGCACGATGACCACCCTGTTCTCGCTGCTGGTGATCGGGATTAGTTTTGTCGCCGTCTTGATTATTCAAAAGCGGCGCGCCGGTGGCGCCGCGATCGTGGATGAAAAGAGCCAACAAAC
>JAUVWK010000035.1 GCA_030604165.1 Alphaproteobacteria bacterium
AAGCTCGGCGATTGGGCGGTGCCGCCGGAGGTCTATTCGGCGCTGATCTTTATTACCCTGGTGACCTGTCTGCTGACGCCCCTTGTGCTGCGTTGGATGCTGGCGCGCTGGCCACAGCAGGAAAACGACGACGACGGCGACGACGCACCAGAGCCGCCGGGCCGATCGATTGACGCTCGCCGGACGCGGGAGTAGGGTGCGCCCGTTTCGCGGCCCGCCGGGGCGTATGGCGGCGCTGCACCGCGCTTCGGCGCGGTATGTAAGAAGATATCGCAAGGGTTTGGGAAGACCTTCCTTCGGCCAACGCGCCGCCTTAGCTCAGTTGGTAGAGCATCGCATTCGTAATGCGGGGGTCGGGTGTTCGAGTCACCCAGGCGGCACCACTTTTAGGCTTTGGCATAGGATCGCGGCGCCCTCGAGGCGCGGAGTGGCGGCCCATGACGGACGACGACACGACGCGGCCCGAGCACTTTCGGCTGCCGCTCGAATTCATCCTCACCGAGCACGACCGCCAGCGCGTGCTCTGCGCCGCGCTGGAGCGGCTCGGCGATCATCCGGAGGCGCCCGACACCCAGGAAAACGCCGCCCACATCTTGCGCTATCTCACGCACGAGCTGCCGCATCACATCGCCGACGAAGAGGAAGACCTGTTTCCGCTGCTGCGGCGCCGGGCCACGGCCGACGATGGCGTCGAGCCCATGCTCGAGGCGCTGCATAACGAACACGCCACCGACGACGAATTCCGGCTCGCGCTCGAGGGCCCGCTGCGCGCCATCGCGGCCGGCGAGACGCTGCCATCGTTCGAGACATTCCGCCATCAGGCGCGCGCCTTCGCCGAATTGCACCGCCGCCATCTTGCCTGGGAGAACGGCGCGTTGCTTCCCCTGGCGCGCAAGCGCTTGAGCGCCGACGATCTGCTCGCGCTCGGCCGCAGCATGGCGGCGCGCCGTGGGATCGTCTTCCCCGAGTAAGATTACGAGCTGAAATCGTCTGCCCCGCTTGACTTACGTCAATGTGCGCCGGGCCCGGCAGCGATTAGCTGATACCATGCGGCAATCGGCGGTGTTTCCCGAGGCCCTTTTTCGGGCATAATCGGAAATCCGCTCGGCCCATGGCGCGCGGACTCAGGTGCCGGCCGGAAAATAAGGACTCGCGGGGCGGTTTCGCGCCACCCGCGAATGGCATAAGGGAGACCAGGGGAGATGCCGGAATATATCCGCTCCGGCTCGGTCGAGGAAGCCGTCGGGCTGATCGCCGAGCATGGGTCGTCGCTCTGGATCATGGGTGGCGGCACCATCGTCATGCAGGTGCTGGAAAGCGGCGCCGACTATTGGCAGTACATAATGGGTCTGGATGGCCTGGCGCTCGATGGCATCGAGCGCGCCAACGGCAGCTGGCGGCTTGGCGCCACGGCCACGGCGACGCAAATCAGGGCGCAGCCCGATCTGCCCGCGTTGGCGGCGGCCGCTCGCATGGTCGGCGGGCCGGCGCTCCAGAACGCGGCGACGGTGGGCGGCAATATTTATGCCCGCTCGCCCCAAGGCGATCTCGCGGTGGTTTTGCTGGCCCTCGATGCCCGCCTGCACCTCGCCACCGCGGACGGCGAGCAAGCCCCGTCGCTCGGCGAATTCTACGACGATTGGGAGGCCGCGGGGCGGACCCCGCCCGGGCTGCTGACCGCGATCGAGTTCGCGGAACCCGCCGGCGAGGTGGTGTTCATGAAGTGCGGCCGGCGCCGTTTCAACAGTGCCTCGGTGATCAGTGTGGCGGTCAATGTGGCGCAGAAGGACGGCAAGGTGACGGAGGCGCGTATCGCGCTCTGCGGCGCCGGGCCGCACGCGCAGCGCTGTGCCGCGGCGGAAGAAGCGATTCTGGGCGGCAAGCTCGACGACGCTGCCATCGCGCGGGCCGCCGCGGCGGCCGCGGCGGCGTGCGCGCCGGTGACCGACACGGTGGCCAGCGAATGGTACCGACGGCGCATGGTGGGCGTCTATCTGCGCCGCGCTTTGGCGCAACTGGCATAACCCGCGACGTTGACCAGGGAGAGAGTGCAATGACGACGAAAGTGCTGCGGCTCAACGTCAACGGCGAGGACACCCTTGTGCCGGTCGGCCCCATGGCGACGCTACAGGAGGTCTTGCGCGACAAGCTGGAGCTGACCTCGGTCAAGGTCGGCTGCGCGCAGGGCGGTTGCGGCAGCTGTTCGGTGCTCATCGACGGCGAGTTGCGGCTCGCCTGCCTGACGCCGGCGGAGGCCGCCGACGGGTGCACGGTGACCACCCTCGAAGGGCTCAACGAGAGCAACAGCATCGTGCCCATTCAGCAGAGCTTCATCGAAAATTACGCGGCGCAGTGCGGCTTTTGCACCCCGGGCATGTTGGTGGCGACCAAGGCGTTGCTCGAGCGCAACCCGAAGCCGAGCCGCGACGAGATTATCGAGGCGTTGTCCGGCAACCTCTGCCGCTGCACGGGCTATTTGCCGATCATCAAGGCTGTCGAGGACGCGGCCGCGGCGCTATCCGGCAAGCAGAGCGCGTAAGGAGGGGGCGGACGACATGGCTCTGAAAGATCTCAAGATCGTCGGCAAGTCGGTCAGGCTGCGCGATCTCGACACCCACGTGCGGGGGCAAACCACCTATTACGAGGATGTCCGCATTCCCCGCATGCTGCATCTCAAGATGTATCGCAGCCCGCATCCGCACGCCAAGATTCTCAAGATCGACACCACGGAGGCCGCCAAGCAGCCGGGCGTCGTCTGTGTGCTGACCCACGAGGATATGCCGGGCAAGAAGACTTTCACCCCGCTCGCCGCGATCGGCGTGGCGCCGGAGGACGAGCCGATCCTCGCCTTCGACAAGGTGCGTTGGAAGGGCGAGCCGATCGCCGCCGTGGTGGCCGAGAGCGAGGCGGCGGCCAAGGCCGCGGCGCCGAAGGTCAAGGTGACGTTCGAGGAGCTTCCCGCCGTGTTCGATGTCGAAGAGGCGCTCAAGGCGGAGGCGCCGATCGTGACCCCATGGGGCAAGAATTATTACCAGTATCCGGACGATCACGCGGCCTCGCAGATCCGCTATGGCGATGTCGAGCGGGCCTTCGCCGAGGCCGACCACATCGTCGAGGACAAATATCAGACCAAGCCGATCGAGCATGCGCCGCTCGAGACCACGGGCTGCGTGGCGAAGCCCGAGGGCAACGGGCGCTATACGGTCTACACCAACATCCAGGCGCTCTATTTTGCGCTCGACAACACCGCGGCGATCGTCGGCCTCTCGCCGGCCAAGCTGCGCTTCGTCGGCGGCACGGTGGGCGGCGGCTTCGGCGGCAAGGTGGACATTCAGGTCGAGCCCATCGCCACGCTGGCGGCGATCAAAACCAAGCGGCCGGTAAAATACAAATACTCGCGCGAAGATGAGATGCGCGTTTCCTCCACGCGGGCCGCCTGGCGGATCTATGTCAAGGACGGCGTGATGAACGACGGGCGCATCGTGGCGCGCAAGATCACCACCTACCAGGACGCCGGCGCCTATATCCGGCTCAGCTCATACGGCACGATGAAACATGCCGGGCATATGCCGGGTCCCTATACCATTCCCAACGTGTCGGTGGATGCCTACTGCGTCTTCACCAACCGCCCGCCGTCCAGCGCGATGCGCGGCTTCGGGGTGATGTCGGGCTCCTATGCGATCGAACTTCAGATGGACAAGATCGCCGCGGTGACCGGCGTCGATCCCTGGCAGCTCAGGCTGATCAATGCCTACCGCAACGGCGATATGAAGGCCCATCGGAAGGCCGCCGACGACGCGGCGCTGGTCGAGACCATCCAGGCGGCGGCGCAATTGGCGGGGCAGGCGCTGCCGGCCGATTTCGCGGCCATGAGCTCCGATGATCGGAAGGGAGGCTGAGATGGCGAAACTGCGCGGCACCGGCATGGCGGCGGTCAACTACCCGACCGGCATGCATCTCGGCGGCGATCCGACCCAGGCGCTTGTCCATGCCACCACCACCGGCAATTTTGTCGTCACCTTGTCGAGCGTCGACCTCGGTCAGGGCTTGAAAACGGTGCTGGCGCAAATCGCGGCGGAGGCCCTCGGCGTGCCGTTCGAGACCGTGCTCGTCGACACCGGCGATACCGACACCGGCCCGCATTGCACCGGCACCTTCGCCAGCCGGACCACGCACCGGGCCGGCAACGCCGTGGTCATGGCGGCGCGCGAGGCGCGCAAGGTGTTGCTCGAGGTCGCGGCCGAAGAGCTCGAGGTCAACGCGGACGATCTGGTGACCGACGGCGAAGGCAGCATCCACCTCGCCGGCGCACCCGAGATGAAGATTTCGGTGACCGACGCGGCCTTGGCGGCGCATTTCGTGCAAGGCAAAACCGTTTCGGGGCGGGGCGTTTATCTCAAGCCCATGAGCCCGATGGATCCTGAAACCGGAGAATGCGATCCCGATTCGACCCATGCCCACGCCTGCACGGTGGTCGAGGTCGAGGTCGATACCGAGACCGGCGCGGTCGCGGTGCTGAGCATCAAGAGCGCCTACGAGATCGGCCAGCAGGTCAATCCGGCGCTGGTGCGCGGCCAGATCGTCGGCGGCGCCTGGATGGGCATGGGGCACGCGCTGAGCGAGACCACGGCGCCCTACTATCCGGCGATCGACCACGCGCCGCGCGATTTTCTCGGCTATGTCATGCCGGGCGCGGCGGAGATGCCCGAGGTCGAATGCGTGGTGTTGGAGCACCCGACCGAGACCGGACCGTTCGGCGCCAAGGGCATCGGCGAGATGGTGGCGAACAGCCCGATCCCGGCCGTCGTCAACGCCATCAACAATGCGCTTGGCGTGCGCATTACCGAGATTCCAGTGACCCCCGAAGTGATCCTGCGCGCGCTCGACGAAAAGGCCGCGAGCGCGGCCTAAGACACCGGCGCGCGGCCGGCCTGGCCGGGCCGCGCTTTCATCTTGTCCGTCTCGGGCGCCAACGCCCGCGCGTTCGCGCAACGCTTCGTGGCCTGATATCGGGTTGATTCTTGCCCCGCGCCGCCGGCCGCGCGACCGGCTCCCTCAGAAGAACATAGCTCTCATACGCAAATTCGATAGCGGATCTTGACCGCGGTCAAGGCATTGAAATCATACAGTATTGATAATTTCTTAACCAATCTTGGAGAAATTGCTTCCTCTTTGTTAAGACGCTCATCGGAGGCATGTTTACAGGCATCCGCAGGGCTGGAATTGTTTATGATTGTTACTTTCCGACCGGCAGTCTTTCGACCGCTCGCCGCGGGTCGTCGAATCTCCTGGATTCTGACCTTATTGGCTGGAGTGGCGACGCTGCTCGTGCTGGCAACGCCCTCGCGGGCGGCGCTCAGCCTGACCGATGCCTTGGCGAAGACGGGGCCCGCGGCGCTTATCGCCGCTGCCGACGGGTTGGGCCCGGTCGAAGGCGCCCCGCCCGTCGTCCCGATCTACCGGGGCGACGACGTCGTCGGCTATGCGTTTCTCAATTCGGATGTCGTCTCGTCCGTCGGCTATTCGGGCAAGCCCATCCAGGTTCTGCTGGCGCTGGACCTGGATGGCACGATCAGGGCCGCGAAGCTGGTGGAGCATCACGAGCCCATCGTGCTTATCGGCATTCCCGAACGGAAGGTTGTCGATTTCATCGCCCGCTATGTCGGACGCAATGTCCGAGACCTGGGCGTGCACGCCGGCCAGACCCGCACGGTCGATGTCATCAGCGGCGCCACCGTGACCGTCATGGTGATCGACGACAGCATCAGTCGAGCGGCGCTCAAAGTGGCTCGTGCGCGCGGGCTGGGCGGTCTCCGTCCGGAGCCCGGCGGCCTCGCCGAGCCGGGCGGCCGCACCCTCGACATGACCCGGCGCAACGTCGTGGATTGGCTCTCGTTGGTCGCCGACGGCGCGGTGCGCCGGCTGGTGCTCAGCGTCGGCGAGATCAGCGCGGCGTTCGCCGAGGCGGATCTGCCGCGGGCCGCGGCACGGCCCGAAAGCGACGATTCGGACGAGGTCTTTATCGACCTCTACGCCGCCCTGGTTAGCGCACCGAGCATCGGGCGCAGTCTGCTTGGCGATGCCGAATACGATCTTCTGGCGGCGCGGCTCAAGCCGGACCAGCACGCCCTGCTGATCGTCGCCAACGGGCTCTATTCGTTCAAGGGCTCGGGCTATGTGCGGGGCGGCATCTTCGACCGTTTTCAGGTCGTGCAAGGCGACAACAGCGTCCGCTTCAAAGACCGGCATCACAAACGCTTGGGCGAGGTCGCCGCCGCGCACGCCCAAAAATTCCGCGAAGTCGCCCTCTTTGTAATCCCCGAGGGCAGCGCTTTCGATGCGACCCGCTCTTGGCGGCTCGAGCTCTTGGTCCACCGTGCCGTCGGCGCGCTTGAGAAGGAATTCCTGGCCTACGATCTGCGCTATCGGTTGCCGGATAAATATGTCTTGCCTCCCGAGCAACCGGCGGCGGCAACGCGCGCGGCGGCAGACGTCGATCAGAGCGAGCCGGCGCCGCTGTGGCAGCGCATCTGGCAAGATCGCGTGGTCGACCTCGCGGTGCTTGCCGCGGCGCTCTCGACGCTCACGGTCATTTTCTTTTTCCAGAACTGGTTCGCCGCCAGGCCCAAGCTGGCGACGGGCGTGCGTGTTGGTTTTCTGATTTTTACGGTGGCTTGGCTCGGCGGCTACGCCCAGGCGCAGCTCTCCGTGGTCAACGTGCTCACCTTCTTCAGCGCCCTGGTCACCGGCTTCAAGTGGGAGTTTTTCCTGATCGATCCGATGATCTTCATTCTCTGGTATTCGGTCGCGATCTCGCGACTATTTTGGGGGCGCGGCGCGTTCTGCGGCTGGTTGTGTCCGTTCGGCGCGCTGCAAGAGCTAATAAGCCGGCTGGCCCGGGCCGCGGGCGTGCCGCAGTTGCGCCTGCCTTGGGGCCTGCACGAGCGCCTTTGGCCCTTGAAATACATGATCTTCGTTTGTCTCTTGGGCCTCTCCCTCTATTCGCTCGGCCTGGCCGAGCAGATCTCGGAGGTGGAGCCCTTCAAGACCAGTTTCATATTGCGCTTCCTGCGCGACTGGCCGTTCGTGCTTTACGCCGGCGGTCTGTTGTTGATCGGCGTCTTTATCGAGCGCTTTTTCTGCCGCTACATCTGCCCGCTCGGTGCGGCGCTCGCGATCCCCGGCAAGCTCCGCATCTTCGAATGGCTCAAGCGTCACAAGGAATGCGGCGCGCCGTGCCAGCGCTGCGCGCAGGATTGCATGGTGCAGGCGATTCATCCCGACGGGCGCATCAATGCCAACGAGTGCCTCTACTGCCTGAACTGTCAAACCCTCTATTACGACGACCATGTTTGCCCCGCCATGATCCAGCGCCGGCTGCGGCGCGAACGGCGGCGGGCGATGCAATCCAGCAGTTTGGCCGCGGGCAAGGCGCCGATGCCGCTCGCGGCCGGGCCGGAGGTCCGGTCCTGATCGACCCATTCATTACCGAAGCGGTGCGCTAGACCACGCGGTGCGCCGCGACCAACCGAAGAGAAGGAAGCATTGACGATGAGAAGAGAGCGAAAGCAAAGGCATGGCATCACCCGCCGTGACCTGTTCGGCACCACGGCGAAGATCGCCACGGTCGCCGGGCTCGCCGTGCCCAGCGCCGTGATCACGGTTGCCGGGGGCGCTGGACTGGCGCCGAAAAAGGCCTTCGCGGCCGGCAGCGCCGCGGTTGCTCCGGGTGATCTCGACGAGTATTACGGTTTCTGGTCCGGCGGTCACAGCGGCGAGATACGCATCGTCGGCGTGCCGTCGATGCGCGAGCTGATGCGCATTCCGGTCTTCAACCGCGATTGCGCGACCGGTTGGGGCCAGACCAACGAAAGCCTCAAGATCCTCACCGAGGGCCTGACGCCCGAGACCAAGAAGTTCCTCGAGAGCCGAGGCGGGGTCTACACCAACGGCGATGCCCACCATCCGCATATGTCGTTCACCGACGGCACCTATGACGGGCGCTATCTGTGGATCAACGACAAGACCAACACGCGCCTGGCGCGCGTTCGTTGCGACATCATGAAGGTGGACAAGATCATCGAGATCCCCAACGCCAACGACATCCATGGCATGCGGCCGCAGAAATATCCGCGCACGGGCTATCTCTTCTGTAACGGGGAGCATGAGATTCCGATCCCCAACGACGGCAGCGTGCTCGATGATCCCTCCAAGTACGGCGCCATCTTCACGGCGGTCGACGGCGATACCATGGCGGTTGCCTGGCAGGTCATCGTCGACGGCAACCTCGACAATGTGGACGCCGACTACCAGGGCAAATATGCCGTGGCGTCCTGCTACAACTCCGAAATGGGCATGACTCTCGCCGATATGACGGCGAACGAGCAGGATTGGGCGGTGGTCTTCAATATCGCCCGCATCGAAGAAGGCGTGAAGAGCGGCGATTACAAGGAGATCGGCGGGGTCAAGGTTTTGAACGGCCGTCATGGCTCGCCCTACACCCGCTACATCCCGATCTCGACCAGCCCGCACGGCGTCAACACGGCGCCGGACGGCATCCATATCATGGTGTCCGGTAAGCTATCGCCGACCGTCTCGGTGATCGACGTGCGCAAGCTCGACGACCTGTTCGACGACAAGATCGCGCCGCGCGACGCCATCGTGGCGGAGCCGGAGCTCGGCCTGGGCCCGCTGCACACGGCCTTCGACGGCCAGGGCAACGCCTACACCACGTTGTTCCTCGACAGCCAGGTGTGCAAGTGGAGCATCGATAAGGCGATTCGTCAGTTCAACGGCGAAAACGTCGACCCGATTCTCGACAAGATCGATGTCCACTATCAGCCGGGCCACAACCATACCTCCATGGGCGAGACCAAGGAGGCCGACGGCAAGTGGCTGGTGTCGCTCAACAAGTTCTCCAAGGATCGGTTTCTCAATGTGGGCCTGCTGAAGCCCGAATGCGAACAGCTGATCGACATCACCGACAACGAGATGGCGCTCGCCCACGACGGCTCCACCTTCGCCGAGCCGCACGATTGCATCATCGTGCACCGATCCAAGGTCA
The DNA here is from genome assembly GCA_030604165.1 of Alphaproteobacteria bacterium. Lineage (GTDB taxonomy): Bacteria > Pseudomonadota > Alphaproteobacteria > UBA828 > UBA828 > JAUVWK01. The sequence goes on from JAUVWK010000035.1 coordinate 9,065, forward strand.
ACACGCGACGGGTCTGGGATCTCAACGACGCCCAGTTCGACGAGGCCCGCAAGTGGGCGGCTCACGACGGTGTCGTTCTCGAAGATGCCGCCGACGTGATCCGGGACGGCAACAAGGTGCGGGTCTACATGCACTCTGTCGCGCCGACCTTCAGCCTGGAGAAGTTCGAGGTCACCGAGGGCAACGAGGTCACGGTGTTCATTACCAATATCGACGATGTCGATGACCTCACCCACGGCTTCGCGCTGTCGAACCACGGCATCATCATGGAGATTCCGCCGCAGGCCACCGCGTCGGTGACCTTCACCGCGGATCGGCCCGGCGTGAGCTGGTTCTACTGCCAGTGGTTCTGTCACGCGCTCCATTTGGAGATGCGCGGCCGCATGCTGGTAAAGCCGAAGGGTGCGTAAATGACCGCGCGACGCATCTTCCCGTGGCTGGCGGCGGCGGCCGGGCTGCTCTTGGCGGCCGGCTGGCTGCTGCCGGCGCGGGATGCGTCCGCGGATACTGTCATCGTTCAGCCTGGCGGCGGGCGCCTGCAAGCGGCGCTCGCCGCCGCCGGCTCCGGCGATGTGCTCGTGCTCGAGCGCGGTCTTCACCGCGGCCCCGTGGTGGTCGAGCGGCCGCTCGTGCTCGAAGGCCGACCGGGTGCCGTGGTGGATGGCGGCGGCCGGGGGCGGGTGATCTCGGTGGCGGCGCCGGGCGTCGTCGTGCGTGGCCTGACGGTGCGCAACTCCGGCGCCAGCCTGGAAACCGCCGATGCCGGAATCTTCGTCGATCGGACGGCCGAGGGGGCGCTGGTTGAAAACAATCGGCTCGAACATAATTTGTTCGGTGTCTATATCCATGGCGCGGCGCGCGCCATGGTGCGCGGCAACGACATCGTGGGGCGCCGCGATCTGCGCATGAACGAACGCGGCAATGGCGTGCATTTGTGGAACGCGCCCGGCGCGGCCGTGGTGGGCAACGATATCCGTTACGGGCGGGACGGCATCTTCGTCACCACGAGCAAGCACAACATTTTCCGCGACAACCGGTTCCGCGATCTGCGCTTCGCGATTCATTACATGTATACCAACGACAGCGAAATCAGCGGCAACGTCTCGATCGGCAACCATGTCGGCTATGCCCTGATGTATTCGCACCGTCTCGAGATTCGCGGCAACCGCTCCGAGGACGACCGCGATCATGGCTTCATGTTGAATTACACCAACCGCTCGCGCATCGTGGGCAACGTCGTCCGGCGCGGCGGCACCAAGGGCATGTTTCTGTACAACTCAAACCGCAACGAGGTCGTCGGCAATCTGTTCGAGAATTGCGCCATCGGTATCCATTTCACCGCGGGCTCCGAGCGCAACACCATCGCCGGCAACGCTTTTATCGCCAATCGGACCCAAGTGAAATATGTCGGCACGCGCTGGCTCGAATGGTCCGAAGACGGGCGCGGCAATTATTGGAGCGACAATCCGGCCTTCGACCTCGACGGCGACGGCATCGCGGACACGCCCTACCGGCCCAACGATCTCGTCGATCAGATGGTCTGGCGCCATCCGTTGGCCAAGCTCTTGCTGAGCAGCCCGGCCGTGCAGGTCGTGCGCTGGGCGCAAGAGCAGTTTCCCGCGCTGCACCCGGGCGGCGTGGTGGATAGCGCGCCGCTGATGCGGCCGCCGGCGGTGGCGAACGCCGCTGACGGAGGCGGCGGATGATGTCGGTGGCTGCGGTTCGGCTGGAGGCTCTGAGCAAGCGCTACGGCACGGTTGCCGCGGTCGATGGCGTAAGTCTGGCGGTCGAGGCGGGCGAATGCCTGGCGCTGCTGGGCCACAACGGCGCCGGCAAGACCACTCTCTTCAAGCTCATGCTGGGGCTGACCCGGCCGACCGGCGGGCGGCTCAGCGTGCTCGACGAGGATCCCGGCGCCCGCGCCGCGGTGCGCGTGCGCCGGCAGATCGGATTCCTGCCGGAGAATGTGAGTTTCCACGACGCCATGACCGGGCGCGAGTTGCTGCGCTATTACGCTCGGCTGAAAGACGCGCCGCGCGGCGAATGCGAGCGCTTGCTCGAGCGGGTCGGGCTCGTGCAAGCCGCCGGAGGGCGCATCAAGACCTATTCGAAGGGCATGCGGCAGCGTCTCGGCCTGGCCCAGGCCCTGCTTGGCGCGCCCCGCCTGATGCTGCTGGACGAACCGACCACCGGCCTCGACCCCACGTTGCGCGACAGCTTCTATGCGCTGATCCGCGAGATGACCGCGGCGGGCACCACCGTGGTGCTGTCGTCTCACGCCCTGACCGAGCTCGAGGCACGCACCGACCGTGTCGCCATCATGAAGCAGGGCCGACTGAATGTGTGCGGCACGCTCGCGGAACTGCGCCGGGCGGCGTCGCTACCGGTGCGGTTCCGGCTGACGGTGCCGGTCGATGACGGCAAGCGGCTGGCGCAACGCATCGGCGCTGGCGTAAATCTTGCGCGGGTCAACGATCACGCGATCGAGCTCACCTGCCCTCCGGCGGAGAAAATGGCGGTGCTGCGCGAGATCGTGACGTCCGGCGTTGCAGTCGAGGATATCGACATTCAGCCACCCAGTCTGGATGCGGTGTACGCCCATTTCCGCAATGGGGAGGGGCCGTCGTGAGGGTGCTCTTCGTTATCGCCGCCAAGGAATTCCGCGACGGCCTGCGAAATCGCTGGGTGCTGGCAGCGACTCTTCTCCTCGCCGGGCTGGCCCTCTCGCTGGCGTTTGTCGGCAGCGGGCCGGGCGGTACGGTCGGGGCGACGCGCCTGGCCGTGACCGTGGTCAGCCTCTCCAGCCTGAGCATCTTTCTGGTGCCGCTGATCGCCTTGCTGCTGTCCTACGACGCGCTGGTCGGTGAGATCGAGCGCGGCACCATGCTGCTGCTGCTCGCCTATCCGGTGGCGCGCTGGCAGGTCGTGCTCGGCAAGTTTCTCGGTCAAGGCGCCATTCTCGCCTTTGCGGTGGTGGTCGGCTATGGCGTCGCCGGGCTGGTGGCCGGGCTCGGTGCCGGCCATAGCGACGCCGAAAGCTGGCGTGCCTTCGGCGCCATGATCGGCTCCTCCATCCTGCTCGGCGCGGTCTTCCTTTCGCTCGGCTATCTGATCAGCGTCGGCGTGCGCGAGCAGGGCACGGCGGCCGGCATCGCGGTCGCGGTTTGGCTGGTGTTCGTCGTGCTCTACGACATGGCGCTGCTCGGCGTTCTATTGGCCGACGAGTCCCACGTCATCACGACGGGCGCGGTTCGTGCCCTGCTCTTGGTCAACCCGGCCGATGCGTATCGGTTGTTCAATTTGGCGAGCGGCGAGGTTGCCGCCTACTCCGGCCTGGCGGACCTCGGCGCCCAGGCCCGCTTCGGCGCCGGCGTGCTGTTGCCGGTGCTGGCGGGGTGGGTGCTGGCGCCGCTCGCGCTGGCGGCGGCCCTGTTCCGCAGGCGCGAGCTGTAATGACATTCCGCCTCGCCTCGCTGTTGTTGCTCGCCCTGGTGCTGCCTGCGCTCGCGAGCTGCGGCGATGACCAGGATGCCCGAGCGCCCGCGGCGCAGGAGCTGAGCCGCGAGGCGATCGGCCATTACTGCAACATGATCGTCGCCGATCACCAGGGCCCCAAGGGGCAGATATACGTCGCCGATCGCGACCAGCCAGTTTGGTTCAGCTCGGTGCGCGATACGATCGCCTTCACCCTCCTGCCGGAGGAGCCCAAGAATATCGTGGCGATCTACGTCAACGACATGGGGCGGGCGAGCTGGGAAGCGCCCGAACCCGAGACCTGGATCGAGGCCCGGAGTGCCTGGTACGTGATCGAGAGCAGCCGGCGCGGCGGCATGGGGGCGCCCGAGCCCGTGGACCAGCCTCACGCTTCGGACCCTGGCCACGACGAGGCGGGCCAATGACCGGGCCGATCGGTCGCCGCCGCTTCGTCACCATCGCCGCCGCCGCCAGCGGCCTTGCGCTCGCACCCTGGCCGGCCGGCCTGGCCCGCGCGGCGGCGCCCGACCAATTGCACCATTGGCGCGGCATCGTGCTCGGCGCCGACGCGCGCATCCTGTTGCACCATCCGGACCAGGCCACGGCACAAACGCTGATCGCCGCCTGCCGCGATGAGATCGCCCGGCTCGAGCGCATCTTCAGCCTGTATCGACCGGAGTCCGCGCTCTGCCGGCTCAATGACGCCGGCGCGATCGACGCGCCGCCGCTGGATCTGGTGCGTCTGCTCGCGGAGAGCCGCCGCATCAGCCGTATCACGG
>JAUVWK010000372.1 GCA_030604165.1 Alphaproteobacteria bacterium
CCGCAACGCCACGCGCCTCGCGCGCGCTTTCGGCGGCGCGCCGGTCATACCTACATGACGGCCTAGTACCAAGGAGCGGGGACCGTTCAAACCGCTTTAACTCAGGCCGAGCAGGGGCGGCAGCTCGGCGAGGGTCTTGATCTCGGCGTCGGGTTGATCCGGCAGCTGCTCGCGGCCCTGGCCGAAGCGGTTGCACCAGGCGACGCGGAAGCCGAAGGCGGCGCCCGCCACCGCGTCCCACGCGTTGGACGACTGGAAGCTGACCCGCTCCGCCGCGACATCCAGGCGATCCACCGCGAGCTGGTAGACCGAGGGATGTGGCTTGTAGATACCGATATCCGCTACCGAGATCACCGCATCCAGCAGCTCGCCGATACCGGCATTCTTGACTGCCGCCGCGAGCATCTTGGGCTCGCCGTTGGAAAGGATCGCGATCTTGAGCCCGTTGGCCTTGAGGGTTTCGAGCATGCCCGGAACCTCGGCGTAGGCGTCGAGCTCGAAGAAGGCGCCCAAGAGCTTGTCCCGAAGACCGGCGTTGTCGATGGCGAGCGCCGCCATGGCGTAGTCGAGACTCTCGCCGGTCACGGTCCAGAAATCGGTGTAGCGGTCCATCAAGCTGCGCAGCCAGGTATATTGCAGTTGCTTGAGCCGCCACACTTCCGAGAGCTTGTCGGCCTTGTCGCCGAGCTCGCCCCGGTAGGGCGCCACGGCGGCGTTGAGATCGAACAGCGTGCCGTAGGCGTCGAACACACAGGCACCGATATCGGTGAAACGGGGATGGGTCATGGCGGCCTCCTCGTCGCGTTCCGTTCATCTGTCTTATGCTTTGATGCGCCCCGTTATGCGCGGCGAAACTATGGCATAACCTGCCGCCTCCGGCCAAGCGCGCTAACCCTCGCGCGCAGGCGTGCCGCTCGCTATCCAGCCGGCCAGGAAACGATCCAGCCAGGCCAGCATGGCCGGCGCGTATTTCGCCTGCGCCGCGCGCTGGACGGCCGCGCCTTGCGCGCCGGAGCGCGCGAGCTCGTCGGCCGGGGCGCGGGCAATCCAACGCTCGAACACGGCGTCGTTCACTTCGGGATGGAACTGGACGCCGTAGGTGGTCGCGCCATAGCGAAAGGCTTGGTTCGGGAAGCTCTCACGCGTGGCCAAATGCACCGCCCCTGGCGGCAACTCGAAGGCCTCGCCGTGCCGGTGAAAGACCTCGAGCGGCCCCGCCAGCGCGAGCGAGCGATCCGGCCCCGGCACCGGGAGAACCGGGTAATAGCCGAACTCATACAAGCCGTCGGCGCGGGGCGCAACCCGGGCGCCGAGCGCGCGCGCGATCAATTGGGCGCCTAAGCAGATGCCGAGCAGCGGCACGCCCTGCGCGATCACCTTGCCGATCCAATCGAGCTCGGTGCGGATGTAATCGAATCGCTCGCCGTCGTTGGCGCTCTGCGGCCCACCGAAAATGGCCACGCCGGCATAGCCCGCCATATCGGCGGGGAGCGGCTCGCCGCGGCGCGGATAGCAGACCTCGATCGCATAGCCCCGGCGGGCCAGGCTCAAGGCCACCTCGCCCGGATCGTCCGGGTGCGCATGCACGACCATGAGAACCGGCTGCCCCATCATTGCCCTCGTGAAGCTCCCGTGGATTCCGCTATCATACGCGAGTTGTACGACGGGCGAGCAACCTCGCCGAGGGGGCGTCGGCTATGCAGATCACAGCGGAGGACATGCGGCTGTTCGACAGGCACCCGCTCTTTTCGGGCGTGCGTGCGGAGGCCCGACGACAGCTTGTGAGCGATGCCATCGTCAGGCAGTTCGAGCGGGGAAAAATCCTTTTTCATCAAGGCGATCCGGCCGATCGTTTTTTCGTCGTCGCGTCCGGCTGGGTCAAGCTTTATCGCTTGAGCAGCGCCGGCGAGGAGGTCATCCTGCATGTTTTCTCGGCCGGCGAATCCTTTGCCGATGCCGCGATATTCGGCGCCGGAACCTACCCGGTCACCGCCGAGGTGATAGCAGCCGCCCGCTTGATCGAGATTCCGGCGCAGCCCTTCTTGCAGCGCCTTCACGACGACCCCGAACTCGCCTTCAACATGCTGGCCTCGCTCTCCGCCCACATGCGCGCCCTCGTGGAGCAGGTCGAGCAGCGCAGCGGCCGGTCCGCCGAGACCCGCGTCGCGACGTTTCTGCTGCGGCTCTGCCACGGCCACGGCGGCGATGCGCGCGTCCGGCTACCTTACGAAAAGTTCCTGGTCGCGGCCCGCCTGGGGATGCGGGCGGAGACCTTTTCCCGCAGCCTCGCGCGGCTGCGAAAGATCGGCGTGCGGGTCGATGGACACGACGTCATCGTCCCCGACGTCGCCAAGCTCAGGGCCTTGATCACCGACGACTAGAGCGGTTCCACTTTCGTTGGAACCGCTCTAGCTTTTCTTGCTCACGGCGGCGGACCTGACGGTCCGCACCTGCGCAGGCGCGCCGGATAACCGGCGGGCCGCGGTCGCGGCCTCGAGCGATTCCACGGATTCGTGAAATGCTTTGATGATCCACAATGGCACGGCCCCGGCCCGCTTATCCGGGCCGGCCGTCGACGCGGGGGCGAACCAGCATCGGCCCATAGACCGCGACAAACAGGGCGAAGGCGGCGCTCCACAGACCGCCCGCGATATGCAGCCCGCCAGTGTGGAAGTCCGGCGGCATGAAGGGCACCACCACCCGCAACACGGCCGCGGCAAACAACAGCACGTAACTCGCGACCGTCAAGGGATGGGCGACGACGAGCCGGCCCGTATGGCCGAGCGCGGCGCGCGACATGACGGCGAGCGTCATGATGCCGACGGCGCCGACGGTCAAGGCATGCAACCCGACCGCGGGCGCCACGCCCGGGAGCAGGGCGCCAAGCCCTTTGAGGATGAGCCCGGCGACCAGCGCCGCGTAGCCCAGGTGAAGCACCCAGAGGATCGGCAGGCGCACCGTTTGGAGGCTTTTCCATCCCGCCAGACGCAGCGCGTTGACGCCTCCCGCCAAGAGCGCCAGCGCGCCCACGGCGAGCGAGCCCGGCGCCGCCGCGTCGGCCACGGCGAGCGCGACCACGGTAAGGATGGCCGCCCGATCGAGGCCGGCGTGGGCGCTAATCGCAATCTCCCGGTCGGGACCGCGCAGGCCGCTGCGGGTGAAGGCGGGGACGATGCGCCCGCCGACGGCGACGAGCAAGATCAGCACTATGTCAACCGCGACCGTCAGCGCCAGGCCGGGATCGCCGCCGCCCGCCCCGGCGACCAGGACATGCGACCAAATGTTGGTGGCGGTCAGCCCCAAGAGCACCGCCACGACGAAGCTGTTGCGCCATTGTCGCTTGCGCACGATCGAGGGAATGATCGTGATGCCGAGCAGCGGCAGGAAAGCCACGTCGATCGCGGCCACCGCCGAGGCCGGCATCAAGTCGCCCAGCGCCATGGCGGCCCGTCCGGCGAGCCACAACGTGGCCAGCGCCGCGAGCGCGCGGCCCTGCATGGGCGCCGCGCCGATCCAGCTCGGCACCGCCGTGAGCATGAACCCGGCGAGCACGGCCGCGGCATAGCCGAAAATCATCTCATGGCCGTGCCAAAGCGGCGCCGGCCAGGGTCCGGGCGCGAGCAACAGGCCCGATTGCATGGTGAGCCAGACCAGCATCGC
>JAUVWK010000168.1 GCA_030604165.1 Alphaproteobacteria bacterium
AACACCGTGCCGGCATAATCCGCGAGCATTTCCTGCAACAGGTCGAGGGTCTCGAGGTCGAGGTCGTTGGTCGGCTCGTCCAGCACCAGCAGGTTCGACGGCCTGGCCAAGGCCCGCGCCAGCATGAGCCGGCCGCGCTCGCCGCCCGAGAGTACGCCCACCGGGGTCCGCGCCTGCTCGGGCGTGAAGAGAAAGTCCTTCATATAACCGACGATGTGGCGCGGCCGCCCGGCGACGATCACCGTGTCGCCGCCGCCGGTCAGGGTCTCGGCCAAGGTGTCGCCGGGATTCATGCTTTCGCGCTGTTGCTCGAGGGTGGCGATTTGCAGGTTCGCGCCGTGCCGCACGCTGCCTTCATCCGGCGCCAAGGCGCCGGTCAATAGGTTCAGCAGCGTCGTCTTGCCGGCGCCGTTGGGACCGACGATACCGACCCGGTCGCCGCGCTGAACCCGAAGCGAAAGGCCGCGCACCACGGGCGGGCCGTCATAGCCCTTGGCGATCCCCGCGGCCTCGATTACCAGCTTGCCCGAGAGCGCGCCGTCGGGCGCCGCCAGGTTGACCGCGCCGGTGGCGCGGCGCTGGTCGCGCCGCTTCGCGCGCAGCGCCCGCAAGGCGCGCAAGCGGCCTTGATTGCGCTTGCGCCGCGCCGTGACGCCCTTGTGCAGCCACTCGGTTTCCGCCGCGATCTTGCGCTTCAGCTTGTAGCGCTCGCGCTCTTGTTGTTCGAAAACCTCGTCGCGCCAGGGCTCGAACGCGGCGAAGCCCCGCTCCAGGCGGCGCGTGCAACCCTGGTTGAGCCAGACCGTGGCGCGCGACAGGGTCTCCAGAAAGCGCCGGTCGTGGCTGACCAGCAGCAAGGCGGAGCGCAAGCCCCGCAGCTCGCGCTCCAGCCACTCGATGGCCGGCAGATCGAGATGGTTGGTGGGCTCGTCCAGCAGCAGGATGTCGGGCGCGGGCGCCAGGACACGAGCCAGGGCGCAGCGGCGCGCCTCGCCGCCCGACAGCTGCGCCGGGTCGGCGGCGCCGTCGAGGCCCAACTGCGCCAGCAGGGTGGGCGCGCGGTGGCGGTCGTCGCCGGGAGCCAGGCCCGCCTCGACATAGGCCAGCGCCGTCGGAAAGCCCGCCAGGTCGGGCTCCTGCGGCAGATAGCGCACGGTCGAACCCGGCTGCACGAAGCGCTCGCCGGCATCGAAATCGGTGAGCCCGGCGGCGATCTTGAGCAGCGTCGATTTGCCCGAGCCGTTGCGCCCGACGAGGCAAAGCCGATCGCCTGCCGAAATCGACAGCTCCGCGCCTTCGAGCAACGGCGTGCCGCCGAAGGTCAGGTGGAGATCGCGCAGAATCAGAATCGGTGGCGCCATGGGCTTCGTGTACAGGACCGCACCGGAAGACGGCAAGCCGCCAGAACCCGGCGCCGGCCCTACTCCGCCGCCAACTGCGCCCGGCGCGCGGCGGTGGCGGGCGCGTCGACGTCGGGCGGCTCGCCCATGAGGACGACGCCGAACAATCGCGCTGCCTCGTCGGCCGTGTAATAGCCGCGGCGCACGTCGCGCGCCACCAGCGCCGGCTCGCGCTGGAGCGGTTCGCCATAGCCGCCGCCGCCCGGGGTCGACACCCGCACGACGTCGCCTTCCTCGAGTTCGATGTCCTGGTCCTTGGAGAGATGCGGCGGCCGATAGACCCCGCTCTTGCGCTCGACCGCGACCGTGTTGACCCCGCCGGTGGCGCCGCCGAGCGCGCCGTTGGGGCCGACGCGGCCGTGATCCATCACCATCGAGGCGCGCGCCGTGCCGCGCCTGAGCCGCACCCGGTAATTGACGCCGAAGCCGCCGCGCTGGCGGCCCGCGCCGCCCGAGCCCTCGTGCAGGGAATATTCCTCGAACAACACCGGATAGCGCTGCTCGAAGACCTCGATCGGCGTGGTCTTGGAAATGCCGATGGTCGAGCAGCCGTTGGTCAGGCCGTCGCAGGCGGCCGAGCCGCCATAGCCGCCGCCCGAGATCACATACATCACATAGGCGCGGCCCTTGGCGGGGTCGAAGCCGCCGAGCGCGAAATTGCCCGAGGTGCCGGCGGGCGCGGCGAACAGGCGCTCGGGAATCGCCTCGACCAAGGCGTCGAACACGGCCTCGGCGATACGCTGGCTGACCTCGGCCGCGCAGCCCGAGACCGGGCGCGGATATTCCGCATAAAGGAAGGTGCCGCGCGGCTCGGCGATATGCAGCGGCTCGAAGGTGCCGGCGTTGATCGGCACTTCCGGAAAGATGTGCTTGATGGCGAGATAGATCGCCGACTTGGTGGTGGCGATGACGCTGTTCATCGGCCCGCGACAGGGCGGGCTCGAGCCGGTCATGTCGAAATAGAGCTCCTCACCCGCCTTGCGCACCGCCATGACGATCTCCAGCGGCTCGTCCACCACCCCGTCGGAATCGACATAGGCCGTGCCGCGATAGTTGCCGTCGGGGATGGTCGCGATCTTGGCCCGCATCTGGCGCGCGGCGCGGCGGCGCAGCTCGACGATGCAATCGCTCACCAGCGCCTCGCCATATTTGTCGAGCAGCGCGGTGAGCCGCGCGCCGCCGACATGGAGCGCCGCGGCCTGGGCCTTGATGTCGCCGATGCGCTGGTCGGCGATGCGGATGTTGGAGAGGATGATCGACAGGATCTCCTGGTCGATCTCGCCCTCCTTGTAGAGCTTGACCGGCGGCAGCCGCAGCCCCTCCTGCTCAATCTCGGTGGCGTTGGCGGAGAAGCCACCCGGCACCGAGCCGCCGGTGTCGGGCCAGTGGCCGGTGTTGGCGAGCCAGGCGAACAACGCGCCCTGGTAGCAGAACGGCATGACGAAGCGCACATCCATCAGGTGGGTGCCGCCCAGATAGGGGTCGTTGACCACGAACATGTCGCCCGGCCGCACCTCGCCCGCCCGGCCCACCCGCTCGATCACCGCGCGGGTGGAAAACTGCATGGTGCCGACGAACACCGGCAGGCCGAGCTCGCCCTGGGCGATAAGCGCGCCGTCGTCCTTGTGGTAGATGCCGTCGGAGCGGTCCAGCGCCTCCGAGATCACCGGGCTGAAAGCGGCGCGCACGAAGGCTAGGTCCATCTCGTTGCAGACCTGTTGCAGGCCGCTCTGCATCACCGCAAGGGTGACCGGATCGAGCGCGCTCATGGCTCGACCTCGAGGATCAGATTGCCGAGCGTATCGAGAGCGACCCGGTTGCCCGGCTCCACCACCGTGGTGCAATCGAGCTGGATGATGATGGCCGGACCGGCGAAGACGGCGTCGGCCGGCAGTTGGCGACGCTCGTAGATCGGCGTCTCGCGCCAACCGGATTCGAACCAGACCTGGCGGACGCCGCTTTGCGCCTCGGCCAGCGTGGCCGCCTGCCCGCGCCCCGCCAGCGCGGCCAGCGGCACGGCCGGGCGGCGCCCGATCGCGGCACTGTGCAGATTGACCAGCACGGCGCGGATCTCCGGCAGCTCGACCTTGAAGCGCTCCCAATAGGCGGCCTCGAAATCCTCTTGCAGCTCGGCCACGGTCACGGCCGGACCCGCGATGGGCAAGGTCAACAGATGGGTCTGCCCCTCGAACTGCATATCGGCGAAATGCAGAAACGCGACGTCGTCGACGGCGACGCCCTCGCGCGCGATGGTGGCGCGGCCTTCGGCGATCTGGGCCTCGAGAACGGCGCGGGCCTCGGCGATCTCCAGCGCCGCCAGCGGCGTGTTCAAGGTGTTGACATAGTCGTGCCGCAGATCGGCGGCGATACAGCCGATGGCGTTGGTGATGCCGGGCCGCGCCGGGATCATGACCCGCGGGATGCTCAGCTCGCGCGCCAACGCGGCCGCGTGCATGGGTCCGGCGCCGCCGAACGCGAACAGGGTGAAATCGCGCGGATCGTGGCCGCGCGCCAGCGAGACCATGCGGATCGCGCCGGCCATGCGGTCGTTGGCGATGCGCAGGACGGCGGCGGCGGCGGCCTCGCCGTCGAGCCCGAGCGGCGCGCCGACCTCGGCCGCGATGACGTCGCGCACGCGATCGCGCGTGACGGGATTATCGACCGCGAGCAGGCCTTCGGGATCGAGCCGGCCGAGCACCAGATTGGCGTCTGTCAGGGTCGGGCGCGTGCCACCCCGGCCATAGCAGATCGGCCCCGGCGCCGCGCCGGCGCTGAGCGGCCCCACTTGCAGCAGGCCGGCATCGTTCAGAAAGGCGATCGAGCCGCCGCCCGCGCCGATGGTGTGCACGTCGACCATCGGCACGTGGATCGGCATGGCGTATTCCAGCTCCATCTCGGAGGTGACCTGCGGCACGCCGTCCTGGACCAGGCCGACGTCGCAGCTGGTGCCGCCGGCATCGAAGGTGATCAGCTTCTCGGCGCCGACCGCGCGCGCGATCGCGGCCGCCGCCATGACCCCCGACGCCGGCCCGGACATCACCGTCTTGACCGCCGCCTCGGCGACGATGCGCGACGAGACGCTGCCGCCGTTGCCCTGCATGACCAGCAGATCGTGGGCGAAACCGCGGGCCGAGAGCTCGCCTTGCAGGCGCTCCATATAGCGGTGCAAAACCGGCTGGATCGCCGCGTTCACCGCCGCCGTGGTGCCGCGCTCATATTCCCGGTATTCGGAGAGGATCGCGTGACCCGCCGTGATGTAGGCGTTGGGCCAGGCGGAGGCCGCGATCTCGACGGCGCGGCGCTCGTGCGCCGGGTTGCGGTAGCTGTGCAGGAAATGGATGACCAGCGCCTCGCAACCCAGCGCCGCGAGCCGCGCGGCGGCCGCGCGCACCGCCTCTTCGTCCAAGGGCACAAGGACCTGGCCGTCGGCAGCCATGCGCTCGGGCACCTCGAGGCGCAGCTCGCGCGGAATCAGCGGCTCGAACGAGCCGATCAACCCGTAAGGCTGCGGCCGCGTGCGCCGGCCCAGCTCGAGCACGTCGCGAAAGCCCTGGGTCGTGATCAGGCCGCAACGCGCGACCTTTCGCTCCAGCAGCGCGTTGGTGGTGATGGTGGTGCCGTGGCTGATATTGGCCACCCGATCGAGGCGCGCCTCGACCGTCTCCAGCGTCGCCAGCACGCCGAAGGCCTGGTTCTCCACCGTGCTCGGCACCTTGGCGATGCGCACGGCCTGCGAGCCCGGCTCCATCAGAACCAGATCGGTAAAAGTGCCGCCGACATCGACGCCGACGATGGCCGCGCTCACGGCAGGCACTCCGGCAGAGCTTGCAAGCGGGCGTCGCCGACGACGCGGCTCGCGCCCTGCAACGCCAGATAGGCGCTGACGATCAGCCCTCGGGCCCGCATCGCCTCGGCGCTCGCCGCGCCGGCCGCCAGCGCCGCCCCGATCGCCTCGTCCGGCAGCGCCGCGACCGCCACCGTCACGGGCAGGTCGCCGAGATCGCCATCGTCGCTCAGCTCGTCGGCCGGCGCGCGCTCGACCGCCGCGTGCGCCACATTCACGTCATTGGCGATCAGCGTCGCCGCCGCGTCCGCCGCCGCCGCCGTTTGGCCCAGCACCGTCACCGCGTCGGCGATGCCGAGCGAGAGCGAGCGGCCGCGCCAGCCCAAGGTGGCGAGACCGCGCACCGGCATGCCGTGCGCGAGCGCCACCCGGGCGTCGACCGCCGGCGCATCCTCGCGATCGACGATACCGGCCGAGAATTCTTCGCCCGGCGCGAGATGGAGCGCGATATCGCCGCCATTGTTGGCGTAGGCGCGGCCGAGCCGGCGGCCCGCGACCATGGCGGCCAGAACCTCGTCGGCGACCGCGCCGGCCACCGCCGCCATGGGCGTGATGTAGCGCGCGCGGTGGGGCCAAACGGCCGCGCCCATGCGCCGGGCGACCGCGCCGCGCAACAGCGGCCGCGCCGCGCCGAGGGGCGTGCGCAACAGCGCCAGCTCTTGCACCAGATCCTCGAGCACGGTTTGGAAGCACGTGGCGGCTTGCCCGTAGGCGCGCTCGATCTCGTCCGCCGCGCCAAAGGCCTCGGCGACGATGTCGATCGGCCCATGCTGCAAATGCAGCCGGCGGCCATCGGCGAGACGGGCGACCTGCGGCGGCTCGCTCATGGCCTGGGATCGCCGAGCGGCCAGGGATTGATCGGGTTCCACGCGGCGGTTTCGAGCGGTTCGCGCGCCAACACGTCGGCGAGGTCGACGATGCTGCCGAGATAGCCGCCAAGGGCGGCATAGTCTTCGCGGCGCAAAGTGAACTCGATGGGCGAGACCAGCGCCGGCGTCGGCACGTAGCCGAACGACTTGTCGGGCATGCGCAGCACATCGACCATGAAGGTGATGCCGCCGCCCG
>JAUVWK010000332.1 GCA_030604165.1 Alphaproteobacteria bacterium
CAATCATGCGATAGCTCACCACCAATATGATGTTGATGAACAGAAAAATCAGAAAATCGAGCTGATAGGGGCGGACGATAAACGGCAAAATGCAGATGACGGCCAATAAGGCGATGATACCGGCAAGTTTGAGCCGAGCCGGGCTAGACACTCTCGCGTTCCCCCATGATTCCCGTCGGCTTGATGATCAAGACCACCAGCATCAAAACCAAGCCCAAAATCGTCGCAACTTCACCGCCGATATAGGTGGTGACGAAGGTATGGAAGAAGCTGTAGGCGACGGAAGCGATCAAAGCGCCCTCGAGGCTGCCCACGCCGCCGACAATCATGACGATGAGTGCCGTGACGATGACGCTATGGCCCATCTGCGGCGTAATGCGCACGAGCTGCGCCATCACGGCACCGCCGCCACCGGCCATGGCGGCGCTGATGACCATGGCTAAGATGGAAATCTTGCTAATGCTGATGCCCTGAAGTGCCGCCGCTTCCGGATTTTGCGCACACGCCCGCATCGCCCAGCCAAGCTTTGTGCGGCGCAGAAAAAACCAGAATGCCGCGAGAATAAATGCCGCCACCGCGAAAACGAGCAGCCTGGAATGGGAAACGGTAACGCTCTCGATGCCGAAAGCATGCCAGGATTCCTTGAAATAGGGCGTGATATTTTTCATCAGACCCTGGCCGAAGAGGTACACGGCCAGAGTCTGGAGTATGAACAGCATGCCGACGGAAACGATGAGGCCGCCGAATAGGTTTCCGCGCATGGGTCGGAACAGGCCGCGCTCCATTACGAAGCCGATAGCCGCCGTCAACAGAATCGCTAACCCGATGGCGGCGAAAAACGGCACGCCGTTTTCCGAATAGAGGTACCAGGTCGCGAATGCGCCCACCATGTAGAGCTCGCCATGCGCAAAGTTGATGATCTGCATGATGCCGAAGATCAAGACCAGCCCCACGGCGAACGTCGCGGTAAAGCTGCTCGCGATCAGCGAGTTCATGATGGTCTGAAGAATGAGTTCCTGTTCGGTCATGTCGCGCCGTGATTTGTCTCAGCCGGAAATGACGGTTTGGCTATTGTGAGGCACAGAATATCGCCAGTGGAGACCCAGTGGAGACAGTGTGAAGCGTAGGCTCCGGCTGAATCGAAGGCTCCGGATTCGTTTTTTGACATTGGAAGGAGATAAGAAATGGGTATGCCCCGCCCAGGAGAGCGGGGCATACCTTCGCGATTTCGCCTAGAGGCCGACCGCAGCGAAATGTTTTTTCAAAACGTCGAGGTGCTTATCGACCCAAGCCCTGACGTCGCCCATTTCGACGATAACGGCTTTGCCGTTCTGCATTTGAACGACAGGCCATTTGCCGAGCGCGGCGCTGTTTACGCCGAAGAAGTCCTCGCCCCACCATTCGGCGTCGCCAAAAGCGTGCGGCACCGGGCTCAACGAGCGCAGCGCCTCGGAAACCTTGGGCGGATCGAAACTGTCCGCTTTGCCAACGGCAATTTTCCACATTTCCAGGGCGGCGGCATATTCCCACGACACCGCCGTCCAGGCGCCGGGATAGCGCTCCGCATAGGTCTGGTAGAAGGCGGCCGCGTTGTCGAAATGAGTGCCACCCCCCTGCATCACTGGATCGTCGAGATCGGGGAATTGCCAAAGGAAGCCCTCTAGGAACTCCTTGCTCGTTTTGGCCAGAATGTGGTCGTACTGATCGAGCGTGCAGTTCACGAACTGGCCTTTGTAACCTTGCAGGAAGGCCTGCTCAGTCAACAAATTGACATAATCCGGATAGGCCGTGTCCCAAGTGATCAGATCGGGATTGGAGGCGATCAATTTCGACACCACGGGTGCGAAATCGGTCACTTCGAAGCCGAACAAATTCTCTTCGATCACTTCGATACCCGCGACCTCGAAAGCGGCCCGGTAGGTGGCCAACGAGGTCAAACCCAGCTCGTCGTTCTGCGTGGCGATGGCTGCGGTCTTGATGTGGGGCATATTGCGGGAGATCCAATCCACCGCGGTCACATTGTAGAAAGGATGGACCTCGACGGGCGCGAACAAATAGGGCGCGTCGGCGCTGATATCGGTTGGCACCAGAGTCGTGACCAGCATCTTGTTGCGGGTCATGAAATCCTTCACCGCCAGCACCGGCGTGACGCCCAGCATCAAAATGATCGAGACTTCATCCTCGAAGAGCAGCTTTTTCGCCCCGATCGTCGCCTTGATGGCGTCGAATTCGTCGTCGTAGGAGATGACCTCGACCTTGTACTTGTCGCCACCCATCTCGATGCCGCCCGCGGCGTTGACCTGTTCGGCCCAAATCTCGACGCCGTAGAGGCCCGGCAGACCCCAACCGGCGGCGTCGCCGGTGAGCGCTGCAAGGAAGCCGATCTTGACGGTCTTTTCGCCAGCGAAGATTTTGGTCGGCGACAGGCTGAGGGCCGCAAGCCCGGCCGCCGCTCCGCCGGTGCCTGCCAACACTTGCCGCCGAGAAAATTTCGATTTCATCACACAAGCCTCCCCTCTCTCGGGTTTTGGACGTATTCCTGATTGTCCTCGGCCAGGGGTTATCCCCCCTCTTCCGATTCTTGACCACCAAACACACTATAGCATCGCCGGTGGCTTTCCTTGCCACCCCTGATGCGCCAGTTCTTTATTCGCATTAACTTATTTAGATTTAAGAGCAATCGGTAAATCATGTCAATTATGCAATACCGCGCCGGTCCCAAGAAGCGCGCGGTGTTACGACCTCGGTATGGCCCGGCGTCGCACCGGCGTCAGATAGACCGCCGCCGTCAACTTCCTGATATCCGTCATCTTGATCCAGGTCTGCGCCCGAAAGCCCGCGCGTCCAACGCGAAACGGGTCCGCTTCGATCCGACGCGCCCGCGTCCGCGGTTCGCTCCCTTCGTCGGACCGACCGATTTCCTCGAGAAGATCGGCCAGATTGTCGCAGATCCAGCCCACGCCCGCTTCGCGGTGGCCGAGCGCTTTCGCGCGCAGGTCCAAGGCGCGCCGGTAAAGCGGCTCGGCCTCGCCTTTGCGCCCCGTCGCGTGCAGCAACTCGGCCAGGTTGTTCAGTGTCGCGGCTAGGCCGCCTTCCGCCAAGGTATTGTTTATGTGGCGCTTCAACGCGAGCAGTTCGTCGCGGCGTTTCATTTCCAGCCGGATATGCATGGAGGCGCTGCGCGCCGTGAACTCGATCCGCATGGCTGAGATCCACTCGGGCACGCACTCCCAGGCTGCCAGCGCCTGGCGGTAAAGCGTTTCGGCCTCGCTGAAGTCATCCGCCGCCCGGGCCGCCGCCGCGAGACAATGGAGACTGGCGGCGCGGCGCGGGTCCGAGGCCGCGAAACTTTCGCTTAATGTCGCGCCCGTGCGCCAGAGCGCGTCGGCGTCGGCCCCGCGCTCGAGCGCCTCGCTGGCTTCCTCGGCGAAATGCTCCCACAAGCAATCGACCAGCAGACAAGGAGGCATGCCCGGCGCTCAAGCCCCGAGATAGGCGTGCCGAACATGCTCGTTTTCATGGAGGTCCGTCGCCTTGCCTTCGAGCGCGACCCGGCCGGTTTCGAGCACGTAGCCATAGCCCGCGAGACTCAGGGCGAGCTCGGCGTTCTGCTCGACCAGGACCACGGGCACGCCCGTCTTGTTGATCTCGCGAATGATCTTGGCGACTTCCTGCACCATCACCGGCGAAAGGCCGAGCGAGGGCTCGTCCATCAGAATCAACCGCGGGCTCGACATCAAGGCGCGCCCCATGGCGAGCATCTGCTGCTCGCCGCCGCTCAACGTCTTGGCGCGCTGATTGCGCCGTTCCTTGAGGATCGGAAAATGCCTGTGAACCTCGTCGATGTCGCGAGAGATCCCAGCCTTGTCCTTGCGCAAAAAAGCCCCGGTGTGGAGGTTTTCGGTAACGCTGAGATCGGGAAAAACCTGGCGCCCTTCCGGAACATGGGCGATGCCCAAGCGCACGATTTTTTCGGGCGCCATCTTGTCGATGCGTTGTCCGTCGAACCA
>JAUVWK010000283.1 GCA_030604165.1 Alphaproteobacteria bacterium
CCAGTCCTGACGCATTTCCTTGTCGTCCCAGGCGATGCCCATGGCATCGAACAGCTGCGCGGCGATATCTTTTTGCCGTTGCCGGTAAATCCTCACGTAGCCATCCGTCATGGCAAAGTCGCGTTTGGGCTTGACGCCTCGAACTGGACAATTCTGCCTGTTTACTGCAGTTCGTAAACACCTATTGACAGAAAAACAATTATTTATACAATCATAGGATGCGAAAATAATTGGGTACCCGAAGCACCCCCCCCCTAAGGTTTAGTAAACTTTTGGATTTTGGCGCCGGGACTTATGACTTAGAGGGCGGACAGTGCATGTAAAGTTAATACTGCCGGCTCTGACCGAGGCTAAAAGCCCATATTTTCGACCAATCAAGTATTCCTTGTTTCCACCACTTGGTCTGGCGACGCTAGCTGCGTTTCTTAACGATGACGACCATGCTGAACTGGTGGACGACCACATCGAGCAATTACAAACGAACGATGTGCCGGATCTTGTCGTAATTCAAGTATACATAACCAATGCATACAGGGCATACGATCTCGCCGATCATTACCGAGCCCGCGGCGTTTACGTAGTATTGGGCGGGCTGCACGTCACTTCGTTGCCCGATGAGGCAGCCTCGCATGCAGACACAATTTTCATAGGCCCGAGCGAGCAAACATTTCCTGAGTTCCTCAAGGATATGCGGCTAGGTCGAACTAAACCACGCTACACGTCCGCCAATGGAAGGACATTGGAGAACCTACCGCCCATTCGTCGCGATCTTATTAAGCGCGACCGCTACCTTGTGCCGAATTCGATTGTGGTAACACGGGGCTGCCCGCAGCATTGTAACTTCTGCTACAAAGACGCCTTTTTTCACGGCGGGCGCAGCTTCTACACGCAACGGGTAGATGAAGCGCTAGCTGAGATCGATCGCTTACCTGGGCGGCACCTCTATTTCCTTGATGACCATCTCTTCGGAGACCGGCGTTTTGCCGCAGCATTATTTGACGGAATGACCGGTATGAGACGCGTATTTCAAGGGGCGGCGACGGTTGACTCAATCTTACGCGGCAATCTAATCGAACACGCGGCTGAGGCCGGCTTGCGAAGTCTTTTCGTTGGATTTGAGACATTTAGTGCAGAGAACTTAACTTCATGTAATAAAAAGCAGAACCTGGGTCACAGCTACAAAATGGCAGCCCAACGTTTGTCAAGTCTTGGAATAATGATCAACGGTTCATTCGTGTTTGGCATGGACGAGGACAAGAAAGATGTTTTCGATCAGACTGTTGATTGGGCAATCGAGAACGGCATCACAACTGCAACCTTTCACGTCCTAACGCCGTATCCCGGAACGTCTCTGTATTCAAATATGGACGCCGCAGGACGAATCAAAACACGCAACTGGAATCTTTACGATACGCGCCACGTTGTCTACACACCCACAAACTTGACTTCCGATGCGCTAAAATCAGGTTACGATCGGGCCTATCGCGATTTCTATAAATGGCGGAACATCGCGCGAGCGGCGCTAAATCATGATACGTTGAAGCACAGTGCAAAGCACTTTTTCTACACAACAGGCTGGAAGAAATTCGAAGCTCTGTGGGACGTCATTATTCGAGCGAAGCGGCTTAACGCTATGACACCGCTGCTCGAAGGTGTGCTCTCGCGGGTGACCAACAAGCCACAAAAGAAAGACTCCCAACTACTCCAACCATTGGACGAGCGGCATGTAATTCCACATGATACTCGTGCAGGAGATACTTCCTGAACATTTCCACAACTGGTAAGTTTAGATTAAGTCAAGGTCTATTTGGCCTATGATCTGATTTGTTGGTTGCGGGGGCCCGCTCTCATTTCATGGTGTCCTCTTGTTCCGCTCGGCAACCAACCGCTCCACCATGGCCGGCGCGCGGCGCACAGGCAAATCACAATGGGGCGATTGCCGCGGCGCAGGCGGCGCTGCGATTTACAATAGGCCGGGCGGGCCTCAAAATGCGGAACGAAAACAGAGGAATGAGTCGGGATCGGATACCGACAGGATGAGCGACTTCTACGCCAATCTCGGCGCATCGGCGATCGGCTACGGCGAGCGGCCCGGCGTCGTGGTGATCGATTTTCAAATCGGCTTGATCGACGAGGCGTTTCCCCTCGGCGGCGGCGCCTTGATCGAACGCGCGGTCGAGAACACGGCCAAGCTGCTGCCGGCGGCGCGCGCCGCCAAGGCGCCGGTGGTGGCGTGCAATCTCGCCTATTCGGGGCTGCGCGAGATGCCCCCCTGGAAAATCCCCGAGCACCTGAAGGGTGAGTTTCTGCGCGACCATCCGGGCACGGTTCTGGACACGCGGATCTACGACCCCGGTTACGATACCTTCATCACCAAGACCAGCCCGTCGATTTTTTTCAACTCGGCGGTCGCGCAGTTTTTCGTCAAGGAAGGCGTGGATACGATCATTGTCACGGGCTGCAACACCAGCGGCTGCGTCCGCGCCTCGGTGGTGGATGCCTTTTCGCTCGGCTTTCGTGTCATCGTGCCCGAGCCATGTGTCGGCGATCCGGACGAGCGCCCGCACCAAGACAATCTGCGCGACATGCAGCGCCGCTACGCCGACGTGGTGTCGCTGGAAGATGCGCTCGCCTATTTGGCCGAGCGGGAGCAAAACAATCTAAAGGGAGCCTGAAACGAAATGGACCGCAAGACCGATGTCGTGCCGCGCCGCAGCTTGCTCTTTGCGCCCGCGTTGCGGCCCGACCGCTTCGCCAAGGCGTTGCACAGCGGCGCCGACATCGTCTGCCTGGACTTGGAGGACGCCATCGCCATGGCGCGCAAGGACGAGGCCCGGGCCATGGCATTGCCCGCCTTCGCGGCGCCGGCCGAGGGCGGCGCCGCCCGCGTGTTGCGCGTCAACAGCCTGCGCTCGCTCGAGAGCCTCAAGGACATGGTGGCGCTGAGCGAGGGCGCGGCCGCGCCCGAGGCTTTAATGCTGCCAAAGGTGACCTCGCCCGAGGAGGTCGCCTGGGTCGATGACCTGCTCAGCGAGATCGCCGCCCCGACCGCGCTCATGGTGATCATCGAAACCGCCCGGGGCCTCGAAGCGGCGCCGGAAATCGCCACGGCCTCGCCCCGTCTGGTGGCGCTCTTGTTTGGCGCCGCGGACCTCTCGGCCGAGTTCGGCGCGTCGATGGCATGGGAGGCGATGCTCTATGGCCGCTCGCGCACCGTCCAGGCCGCCGCCACGGCCGGCCTCGACGTGCTTGACGTGCCGCATTTGGATTTGGAGGACGATGCCGGCCTGCGCCGCGCCGCGCAACAGGCGCAGCAGCTCGGCTTTACCGGCAAGGCCGCGATCCACCCCAAGCAGCTTCCGGCCATCCACGAGGCCTTCTCGCCCACCGCCGAGACCATCGCCTGGGCCCGCCGCGTGGTCGACGCCTTCGACGCCGATCCCGACGGGCTGCTGGTGCTCGACGGCAAGCTGGTCGAAATGCCGGTGGTCCGCGCCATGCGCCGCGCCCTGGCGATCGCGGATCTGCTGGACAACGGATAAGGAAGCCACAGCCGATGAGCGATGAAACACGGACCTTGGCCGAGTTCGTCTCGGCGCTGAGCTACGCGGAGCTGCCCGAGCCGGTGGCCGAGCGGGCGAAGCTGTTGCTGCTGGACACCGTCGGCATCGCCGTGCGCGCGCGCCACGATGTCGACTCCACCGCGCCCATCCTCGCCGCCGTCGCGGCGCTCGGCCTCGCCGGACGCGGCGCCACCGTGGTGGGCGAGGCGCAAAGCTATGCCCCGCCGGCGGCGGCCCTGCTCAACGGCACGCTGGCCCATTCCCTCGATTTCGACGACACCCATATCGGCGCCTCGCTCCACCCCAGCGCGCCGGTGGTGCCGGCGGCCTTGGCGGCCTGCGAAATGACCGGCGCCGGCGGCGCCGCTCTGGTGACCGCGATCGTCGCCGGCTACGAGACCCTGTGCCGCGTCAGCATGGCCTTGGAGCCGCCGCAACATTATGAGCGCGGCTTCCATCCGACCGCGACCGCCGGCACCTTCGGCGCGGCCGCCGCGGCGGGCTGCGTCTTCGGTCTGTCGGCGGAACAAATGGCCAGCGCCTTCGGTGTTTGCGGCAGCCAGGCGGCGGGCTCGCTTCAATTTCTGGCCAACGGCGCCTGGAACAAGCGCCTGCAGGTGGGCGCCGCGGCGATGAACGGCTTGATCGCGGCCACCATGGCGCGCCACGGCTTTGTCGGCGCCGCCGAAGCGCTCGAAGGGCGCTACGGCTTCCTGCGCGCCTATGCCCCGACGCCTGTCTTCGCGCGTGTCACCGCCGCACTCGGCAGCCACTGGGAAACCCTGCAAGTGGGCGTGAAACCCTACCCGAGCTGCCGCTTCACCCATCCCGCGGTGGATGCGATCTTGGCGCTGCACGCCCGCCATGACCTCGCCGCCGACGATATCGAGGCGGTCACGATCGGCCTTTCCGACAAGGGTCTCGATCTGGTGGGCCGGCCGCA
>JAUVWK010000493.1 GCA_030604165.1 Alphaproteobacteria bacterium
GGATTGGCCGGTGATGGATTCCGCGCCCGGCAGGCAAAGCCAAACCACTGTGGCGGCGACCTCGTCCGCCTCCATGATGCGCCCTTGCGGGTTGTGCCTGGCCAGTTCGGCCTCCGCCTCGGCCGCGCTGCGCCCGGTCTTCTCCATGATATTGCGGATGCCGCCCTCGACCATGCCGGTGCGCACATAGCCGGGGCAAACCGCGTTCACGGTGATACCTGTGCGCACGGTTTCCAGCGCCAGCGCGCGGGTGAGCCCAACCACCGCGTGCTTGGAGGCGCAATAGGCCGAGATGTAGGGCTCGCCCATGATCCCGGCGAGGCTGGCGATATTGACGATACGTCCCCAGCCGGCGTCGATCATGGCGGGCAGCACCTGTTGGGTGCAGGTCAACGTGCCGATCAAGTTCACCTCCATCAGGCGGCGCACCAGCTCCGGTGTGGTGCGCAGGAAGGGCGCGGTGTCGGCGATGCCCGAATTGTTGACCAAAATGTGGATCGGGCCGGAGGCTGCCACGGCGTCGGCGAAGACGGCCTTGACCGCCGCTTCGTCGGTGACATCGAGTGCCATCGCCCGGGCGCGCGGCAGGCCGGCCGCCCGCGCGTCGAGCTTGGCCCGGTTGCGCCCGGTCAGCGTCAGGGTCGCGCCATGGCCGGCCAGCGCCTCGGCGATGGCGCCGCCGATGCCGTGGCCGCCGCCGGTGATGAAAACATGCTTGCCGTCGAGTGCCTTAGTCATAATCAGATCACAATGTTCATTTGCTGGGCCCGTTCCGTAAGTCGCTGCAACTGGTCGCGGCCGGTGAGATATTGCGGCGGCCAGGGCACGCCGTCATAGCCGAGCTCGGCGGCCGCGTGCAGGGTCCAGTACGGATCGCTCAAATGCGGCCGGGCCAGCGCGCAGAGGTCGGCGCGGCCCGCGGCCAGGATACTGTTGACGTGGTCGGTTTCGTAGATATTGCCGACCGCGATGGTCGGCACGCCGGCCTCGTTGCGGATGCGGTCGCTGAAGGGGGTCTGGAACATGCGGCCATAGATCGGCGCCGCGTCGGGGCTGGTTTGCCCGGCGGAGACGTCGATCGCGTCCGCGCCCGCCTCGTGAAAGGCCTTGCCGATCGCCACCGCCTCGTCGGCGCCGACGCCGCCCTCCACCCACTCGGTGGCGGAGACGCGCACCGACAGCGGCTTGTGCGCCGGCCAGGCGGCGCGCACCGCGCGCGCCAGCTCAAGCGGATAGCGCAGACGGTTTTCCAGCGCGCCGCCATAGTCATCCGTGCGCTTGTTGGTCAGCGGCGTGATGAAGGCGGAGATCAGGTAGCCGTGGGCGAAATGCAGCTCGATCATGTCGAAGCCGCAGGCCTCGGCCATCTCGGTCGCGCGCACATAGTCGCGCGTCACCCGCGCCATGTCGTCGCGGGTCATGGCGCGCGGCACCTGGTTGGCCGGCGACCACGGGATCGGCGAGGGGGCGAGCAGCGCCCAATTGCCCTCGTCCAAGGGTTCGTCCGCGCCCTCCCAGGGGCGCTTGGTCGAGCCCTTGGGCCCGGCATGGCCGAGCTGGAGGCAGATATTGGCTTGGCTCGCCTCGTGCACGAAGGCGACGATGCGGCTCCAGGCGCCGACATGCTCGTCCTTGTACATGCCGGCGCAACCCGGCGTGATGCGCCCGTCGGCGCTGACGTCGGTCATCTCGGTGAAAACCAGCCCGGCGCCGCCCTGCGCGCGCGCGCCCAGATGCACCAGGTGAAAGTCGTTGGGCGTGCCGTCGTCGGCGCTGTACATCGACATGGGCGAGACCACGACGCGGTTGATCAGCGCCATCTCGCGCAGCTTGAAGGGCACGAACATGGGCGCCATCGGCTTGTTCGCTTGGTTGGGCTCGTTCGGCTTGGTGGCGGGGCGCCCGGTGGTGCGTCCTGTGGCGCGCTCGGCGAACCAGGTCTCGACGCCCTCGAGCCAGCCCTTGTCGCGCAGCCGCAGGTTCTCGTGGCTGACGCGCTGGCTGCGGGTGAGCAGCGAATAGGCGAACTGGATGGGCTCGAGCTTGGCGTAGCGCGGCACCTCTTCGAACCATTCGGTGCTGTTGCGCGCCGCGCTTTGCAGCTTGAGCACCTCGAGCCGGCGCTCGTCCTCGTAGCGCGCGAAGGCCGCCGCGCGGCTCGGCTGCGCGGTCAAGAGATCGGCCAGGCTGATGGCGTCTTCGAAGGCGAGCTTGGTGCCCGAGCCGATCGAGTAATGCGCGGTGTGCGCCGCGTCGCCCAGCAGCACGATGTTGTCGAACGACCAGTGCGCGCACGAGACGCGCGGGAAACGGCGCCACGCCTCGTTGCCGAGATGGGGCGCGTCGTTGAGCAGCCGATCGCCGTCGAGCTGCGCGGCGAACAGGCGCTCGCAGCAGGCGACGCTGTCGGCCACCGGCATCTCGTGCAAACCCAGCGCCTGCCATACCGCATCCGGCAGTTCGACGATAAAGGTGCTGGTCTCCTTGTCGAAGCGGTAGGCGTGGGCCCAGACCCAGCCCTGCTCGGTCTCCTCGAAGAGAAAGGTGAAGGCGTCGAACCTATGCTTGGTGCCGAGCCAGATGAAGCGGTTCTTGCGCATATCGATGCTGGGCTTGAAGCGCTCGGCGTAGGCCGTGCGGATGCGGCTGTTGACCCCGTCGCAGGCGACGATCAGGTCGGCTTGCCGGTAGTGCGCGAGGTCGGCGACCTCGGTTTCGAAGCGGAATTCGACGCCAAGCCCCTCGGTGCGCGCCTGTAGGATGTTGAGCAGGCACCTGCGGCCGATGCCGGAAAAGCCGTGGCCGCCCGAGCTGATCAC
>JAUVWK010000230.1 GCA_030604165.1 Alphaproteobacteria bacterium
CCCAGGCGGGCGGCCCGCTCACGCCGCCGGCCAATAATAATATCAGCAGGGCAAGAGCGGCGCGGCGCGGCGCCAGCACGAAACCATAGGTCATTCGGCGATACCACATTATCTCAAACGTGGGTTAGGGCCTCAAACGTGGATTGGGGCCTTAGACGTGGGTTGGCAACGGGCCCGGATCATACTGCACCATGGCGCGCTTGGCATCTGCCGGCCACAAGCTGCTCACGCCTCGTAGGCGGATATTTCCACCAGATTATCGTCCGGGTCGCGCAGGTAGATCGAGCGCATCGGCCCCAGCGCCCCGCTACGCTGGCAGGGGCCGAGCACGATCGTCATACTCGCGGCGCGCATCCGCGCGATAACCGCGTCGAGCGGCGCCGCGGTGACGAAGCAGATGTCGATCGCGCCGGGCGCCGCCCGCGGTGCGTTGGGTTTGAATTCCCGCCCCGCCCGATGCAGGTTGATCTTTTGCCGGCCGAAATGGAGCGCCTTGCGCGTCGTTCCTTCGGCCTCGAAGGTGGCCACCGTCATGCCCAGCACGGTCTCATAGAAGGCGCAGGTGGTATCCGGGTCGCGGACCGTAAACACGATGTGGTCGATCCGCTCGATGGTCGCGCCCGTCTTTGTCGCACCCATGGGCTCCTCGTTGTCAGACGCCATTTCGCCAAGACTGCGGTCTCGGTCGACGCACTGCACCACACGCGTTGACGCCCTGCAACACGCCTCCTACTATCCGGCCGCCGAGCCCCGCCAGGTCGCGGTCGCGCGGCTGCCAAGAACAGTGAAGACCTGCCGCCATGAAACCCACCGCCCGCCCGAACAACCCGTGTTTCTCGTCCGGGCCGTGCGCCAAGCGGCCTGGCTGGACGCCCGCCGCGCTCGACGGCGCGCTGCTCGGCCGCTCGCATCGTTCGAAAGGGGCGCTCGCCCGCATTACCGAGATGTTCGAGCGCTCGCGCGCATTGCTCGGCCTGCCCGACGAATGGCGCTTGGCCTTGGTGCCGGCCTCCGACACCGGGGCGATGGAGATGGCCATGTGGTCCATGCTCGGCGCCCGGGGGGTCGATTTTCTGACCTGGGAGAATTTCGGCTCGGTCTGGGTGACCGACGGCATCAAGCAGCTAGGCCTCGAGGACGCCCGCGTGCTGAGCGCCGAGTACGGGCAGTTGCCCGATCTGAGCCAGGTGGACCCCGCGCGCGACACGGTGTTCGTCTGGAACGGCACCACCTCGGGCGTCATGGTGCCGGACGGCGATTGGATCGCGGACGACCGCGCGGGCGTCACCATCTGCGACGCCACCTCGGCGGTCTTCGCCTACGATCTGCCGTGGCGCAAGCTCGATGCCACGAGCTATTCCTGGCAAAAGGTGATGGGCGGAGAGGCCGGCTTCGGCATGCTTGTGTTGAGCCCGCATGCGGTGGCGCGGCTGGAGAGCTACCAGCCGCCTTGGCCGCTGCCCAAGCTGTTTCGCTTGACCAAGGCGGGCGTGCTGGACGAAGGCGTCTTCCGCGGCCAAACCATCAACACTATCTCCATGCTCTGCGTTGAAGACGCGCTCGACGCCTTGCGGTGGATGGAGCAGATCGGCGGACGGCCGGGCATGATGGCGCGCGGCCAGGCCAATTTCGAGGCCATCGAAGGCTGGGTCGCGGCCTCTGACTGGCTCGGTTTCCTGGCCCAGGATCCGCCCACTCGGTCGCGGACCTCGGTTTGCCTCAGCATCGTCGATCCGTGGTTCGGCGCGCTCGAGCAAGAGCGTCAGCGCGCCTTGGTCAAGGAGATGGCCCAGCATCTTGAAGCGGAAGGCGCGGGTTACGACATCAGCACCCACAGGGCCGCTCCACCCGGCCTCAGATTGTGGGCCGGCGGCACCGTGGAGCGGGCGGACCTGGAGGCGTTGTTCCCGTGGCTCGATTGGGCCTGGGCAACGGTTCGC
Organism: Alphaproteobacteria bacterium; assembly: GCA_030604165.1. Taxonomy (GTDB): domain Bacteria; phylum Pseudomonadota; class Alphaproteobacteria; order UBA828; family UBA828; genus JAUVWK01. The sequence continues at coordinate 1,941 of JAUVWK010000230.1, forward strand.
GACGCGGCGCGCGCCAACTGAGGAACAACCGCCATGCCCACAACAGCCAAGCCGAAGGTCTTGATTTCCGATGCCATGAGCCCGCGGGCCGTCGAGGTGTTCGAGAGCCATGGCGTCGAGGTCGAGGTGAGCACCGGCCTCGATCCGGCAGCGCTGAAGGCCGCCATCGGCTCGTATGACGGGCTCGCGGTGCGCTCGGCCAGCAAGGTTACGGCCGAGATCATCGCCGCCGGCGAGCGCTTGTCGGTGATCGGGCGCGCCGGTATCGGTGTCGATAATATCGACCTCGAGGCCGCTACCGCGCGCGGTATCGTGGTGATGAACACGCCGCTCGGCAACTCGGTCACCACCGCCGAACACGCCATCGCGTTGATGTTTGCGCTGGCCCGCCAAATTCCCCAGGCCGACAGCTCGACCCAGGGCGGCAAGTGGGAAAAAAGCCGCTTCATGGGCGTCGAAATCCGCAACAAGGTGTTGGGCATTATCGGTTGCGGCAAGATCGGCGCGATCGTCGCGAGCCTCGGGCTCGGCCTGAAGATGCGGGTGATCGTCTTCGATCCCTACTTGCCGGCCGAGCGCGCCGCCACGCTCGGCGTCGAGAAGGTCGAATTCGACGATCTCCTCGCGCGCGCCGATTTTATCACCCTGCACGTGCCGATCACCGACGAGACCCGCAATCTCATCGACGCCAAGGCCCTGGCCAAGACCCGCCCGGGCGTGCGCATCATCAATTGCGCGCGCGGCGGGTTGATCGTGGAGCCCGACCTCAAGGCCGCCATGGAGAGCGGCCAGGTGGCGGGCGCCGCGCTCGACGTCTATGCCGAGGAGCCGGCGAAGGAGAACGCCCTGTTCGGCATGGCGCAGTTGGTGGCGACGCCGCACCTCGGCGCCGCGACCAGCGAGGCGCAAGAGAATGTCGCCGTTCAGATCGCCGAGCAGATGAGCGATTTTCTCCTCGGCGGCGCCGTCGCCAACGCGGTCAACATGCCGTCGGTGGCGGCCGAGGACATGCCCAGGCTGCTGCCCTATATGAAATTGGCGGAGCAGCTCGGCAGCTTCGCGGGGCAGCTTACGGAGACGGGGCTGAAGGCGGCGACCATCGAGTATGAGGGCGCGGCGGCAACGCTCAACACCAAGCCGCTCACCGCCGTCGTCTTGAAAGGTCTGCTCTCGCCGCTCTTGGATTCGGTCAACATGGTCAACGCGCCGCTGCTGGCGCGCCAGCGCGGCATCGATGTGCGCGTGGTGACGCGCGATCAGGCGGAAGGCTATCAAACGCTGATCCGCCTCACCGTCTCGACGGAGCGGCAGGAACGCTGCGTCGCGGGAACGCTGTTCGTCGAGAACCGGCCGCGCATCGTCCGCGTCAAGGGGATCGATATCGAGGCCACACTATCGGCACACATGCTCTATATCACCAACGAGGACAGGCCCGGCCTGATCGGCGGCGTCGGCAAGGTGCTGAGTGAAGCGGAGATCAACGTCGCCACCTTCAACTTGGGTCGCGTGGCGCCGGGCGGCCACGCAATCGCGCTGATCGCGGTGGATTCGCCCGTGCCGGACGACGTCGTCGACCGCCTGCGTCGTTTGCCCAGCGTCACTCAAGCAAAGACCCTAAACTTCTAGAGCGCGGCGCTCGGGCGGTTTGCCGCTGTCGTCGCCCGCTCCTTGGTATAAGCTGCCTCGCGCCATGGACGATCTTGCCAAAAAAGCACTGCTCCCGGCGGGTCTGCAGGACCTTCTGCCGCCCGACGCCGCGGTCGAGGCCGCGGTGGCCGAGCGGCTCCTCGCCTGCTTTGCGCGTTTTGGCTATGAGCGCGTGAAGCCGCCGCTGGTCGAGTTCGAGGAGGGCTTGCTCGACGGCACCGGCGCGGGGCTGGCCAATCAGACTTTCCGACTAATGGACCCGGTCTCGCAGCGCATGATGGCGGTGCGCAGCGACATGACGCCGCAAGTCGCACGGATCGCGGCGACGCGTCTCAGTCATAGCCCGCGCCCGCTGCGCCTGAGCTATGCCGGCGACATTTTGCGGGTTCGCGGCAGCGAGCTGCGTCCGGAGCGGCAGTTCGGCCAGGTCGGTATCGAGATGATCGGCGCCAGCGCGCCGGCGGGCGACGCGGAGGTCATTCTGTTGGCGGTCGAGGCGCTGAAGTCGCTCGACGTCTCGGGCCTGGCCGTCGATTTGAATTCGCCCACGCTGGTCACCGCCGAGCTCGACGCGCTGGCGCTCGAGGACGCGGCGCGGGCGCGGCTGCGCCAGGCGCTGGATCGCAAGGAGGCGGCCGAGGTTGCCGCGCTCGGCGGGCCGGCGGCGGATCTATTGGGCGGCCTCGTGGCCGCCACGGGCCCGGCCAAATCGGCGCTCGGCGCGCTGGCCGGCCTGGACCTGCCCACCGCGGCGCAAGGCGCGGCCGAGACGCTCGCCGCCGTGGCGCGTATCGTGCACGAAGCCGCGCCCGACATCATACTCACCGTGGATCCCGTGGAGCAGCGCGGCTTCGAGTACCAAACCGGCGTGAGTTTCACCGTCTTCGCCCGCGGCGTGCGGGGCGAGTTGGGCCGGGGCGGAGGCTACCCCGTGGGGTTCGAGGCACGGCGCGCGGGACCGGCCGAAGCCGCCGTGGGCTGTACGCTTTATCTGGATTCGCTGCTGCGGGCGCTGCCTCGCGGGGAGCGCGGGCGCCGCATATTCTTGCCCGCCGGAACCGCGTGGGCTGCCGGCGACAGCCTACGCGCCGACGGCTGGATCACGGTGGCCGGGCTGGCGCCGGTCGATGATGCGGTGGCGGAGGCCGGACGCCTTGGCTGTTCGCATCTGTGGGCCGGCGGCCGCGTGCAGCCGACCGACGGGCAGGTCTAGACGAGATGGGAAACGTCGCCGTTGTCGGTGCCCAGTGGGGCGATGAAGGAAAAGGCAAGATCGTCGACTGGCTGTCGCATCGAGCCGATGTCGTGGTGCGCTTTCAAGGCGGGCACAATGCCGGGCACACCCTGGTGGTCGACGGCGTCGTCTACAAACTGAGCCTGCTGCCCTCAGGCGTGGTGCGCGGCGGCAAGCTTTCCATCATCGGCAATGGCGTGGTCATCGATCCCTGGGCGCTGACCGATGAAATCGCCGAGATGGCGAGCAAGGGCATCGCGACCTCGCCCGACAACCTGATGATCGC
>JAUVWK010000115.1 GCA_030604165.1 Alphaproteobacteria bacterium
GCGCGAGGGTTTCATACACTTGGGCAGCCTCGTCGATCTTGTCGACGACGCAATATTCGTCAGTCTTGTGCGCCATATCCATCTGACCGGGCCCCAGGATGATGGTCGGCGGCGCCCCATAGGCGGGAGTCAAGGCGGACGCGTCCGTGAAATAGGGCGCGCCGCGGGGCTCGGGCTTTTCCCCAAGAATCGGCGTCATCAGCTCATAGATCCCCTGAATCCAAGTATCGTCGGGGGTAGTCAAGACCCCACCGACATCGACAATCCGCCTGACCTCCGCCTCTTCACCCAGATACAAATCGAGGCCTGACAGGATATCCTTATGGTCGTGCCCCGGGATACTGCGGATGTCCACGGTGAAGAGCGACTGGTCAGGGACGGAGTTGAGGTTCATGCCGGAATGCATGGTCCCGACGTTGAGGGTCGAGGGCCCGAGCAAGGCGTTCGGAGCCACGTTGAAATCGAAATCCTCGAGTTTGGTGACGGCGCGCGCCGCCTTGTAGAGGGCATTGACGCCCAGGTGAGGCATCGAGCCGTGCGCGGTCACCCCCTTGTGCTCGACCTCGAGCCAAAGCGCGCCCTTGTGGCCCAGCATCGGATAGTTGGACGTCGGTTCGGCGATGACGATCGCGCCGGCATTGCCGAGCGCATTAATTTCGGCGAGATAATAGGACCCCTCACAGCCAGTCTCCTCGCCCGCGCAAACCACCAGAACGATGTCGGCCTCGCCACGCGGCAGTTTGGCGAGCCGCAACGCCGCCTGCACGTAGGCGGCGACGCCGGCCTTCATGTCGGTCGTGCCCCGCCCGTAAATCTTGCCGTCGTCGATGTCGCCAGCGAAGGGATCCTGGGTCCAGGGCGCCGCGCCGAGCGGCACGGTGTCGATATGGCCGCCAAAGCAGATAGCCGGCTTGTTGCCCGAGCCACGAATGCGCGCGACCAGGCTGGTCCGGCCGTCGGCGAACTCGTGGTAATCGACCTCCAGGCCGCCGTCTTCCAATAGCTTGCCGAGATACTCTGCGCATTCGCGCTCGCGCCCCGGCGGGTTCATAGTGTCTATCCGCACGGTGTCGCGCGTGATGTCCAGGGCTGTCGGCTGCTTTGCCATGGTTGTTCCCTCCCCCTTTCGGCGGACAGCTCATCGAGGCCGATCCAGCCTCCTATTCTTCGGCCCGCTCCTCTCGAGACGCACTAACTTATCATATGCCGTGCAATTACTTGAGGGACCATAGGGCAGCGTCAAGATTCGTGTCAACGCACCAAACTGAGGGTGACGCGCCTTGGGAATTCGGGGGTCACCGCGCGCCCTGCGGCTCAGGCAACCGGAGCGCCAGCGCCACTCCTGCGTCAAGGGCGCCGAGACGTTGGGTCTAACGAGCTTCAACGAAGCCTGTTAGGGTTCCGATCGACGAAGCGGTGGCCTTTCCATCAACTCCTGCCGGAGCGGTGTCATGCCGAAGATCGTTCGCTTCAACGAAACGGGCGGCCCCGACGTGCTCAAGATCGAGGAGCTGCCGCCGGCGGAACCCGGCGAGGGTGAGGTTCGCCTGAAGGTCGAAGCCATCGGGCTCAATCGCGCCGAGGTCATGTACCGGCGTGGCGAGTACCACGCGACGCCCCAATTTCCCGCGCGGCTCGGCTTCGAGGGCGCCGGTGTCGTCGATGCGATTGGTCCCGGGGTCAGTGAAATTCGCATCGGCGATCGGGTCGCGATCGTCCCTCTCGGGACGACGTTGGGGGCATATGGGCTCTATGGCGAGAGCGCGCTTGTTCCGGCCTACGCGGCGGCGCGCTACCCAGATGCGCTCTCCCCCGTGGAGGGTGCGGCGCTCTGGATGCAGTATCTCACTGCCTACGGCGCCCTGATCGAATACGGGAAAATTAAGGACGACGACACGATCCTGATTACGGCGGCCAGCAGCAGCGTCGGATTGGCGGCGATTCAGATCGCCAAGGCCGTGGGCGCCATCGCGATCGCCACCACCCGGGGTGTCGACAAGAAACAGATACTGCTCGACCAGGGTGCCGACCATGTTGTCGTGACGGACGAAGACGAGCTGGCCGAGAGCGTGATGGCCATCACCTCGGGTAAGGGCGCGAGCTTGGCCTTCGATCCCGTGGCCGGACTATTCCTGGAGAAGCTTGCCCAGGCCGCGGCACCACATGGTGTCATCTATGAGTATGGCGCTCTATACCCCGGGCCGACCGTCTACTCGCTCATGCCGATGTTGGCGAAATCGCTGACCATTCGCGGCTTCCAGATCTTCGACTTCGTCATGCACCCCGACTTGCTCGCACGCGGCAAGGAATATGTCTTCGAGGGAATCCAGTCGGGCGCGCTGCGGCCCGTGATCGACAGTACCTTTCCGCTCGATGCCATCGCCGACGCTCATCGCCACATGGAGTCTAACCGGCAAGTCGGGAAAATCGTCGTCACGGTGTGAGAGACCGACGCCTCCGGTTCAGGCGCGAGACCGATTTATTCCGATTTGGCGATCGATCACGGCAAGCGCCTCGTCAAAGACGCCGATCCCGAAGTCGATCTCCTCCTCCGTGATCGTGAAGGGCGGCGCGACCTTTATCGTGTTGGGCACGAAACCGCCGAGATAGAGACCACGCTTCGCGCACTCTCGCGCGATGACGTGGTTCGGGTGAGAGGCGATGTCGCCAACGAACCCAGTGTCCCGATCCTCGGCGACGATGGGATTGCCCGCGGCGTCGACCAGATCGACACAGAAATAGAACCCTCGGCCCGCGATCCGGCCGACGCAGGCATGGCGTCGCCCGACGTCACGCAGCTTCGCCTCGAGATAGGGGCTCAGCCGTCGAATGCGGGCAATGATGTCTTCCTCGATCATGGTCTCGAGATTGCCGACGATCGATGCGCAGACGAGCGCGTGCCCATCGTTCGTGCTGCCGCTCCACCAACGCGCGCGGTCGAAATATTCGGCGATGGGCCGACTCGCGACGACACCACCCACGGGTAACGCGCAGCCGTTGATGCTCTTGCCGATCGGCATGAGATCCGGCTCGATCCCGTCATAGCCCTGATAGCTGAACCAGTCTCCCAGGCGACCGAAGCCGCACATGACCTCGTCGTCGATCCACAGGAAATCGTACTTTCGGCTGAGGCCGTAGAGCTCGACGAGATAGCGGTCGTGCGGCAGGTAGCCCGCCGCCCCCAGCATGGTTTCCGTGATCACCGCCGCGATGTTCTCGGGCCCCACATCCTGAATGATTCGCTCGGTCGCGACCAAAGACGGCAACGGCCCCGCACCCTCCCAGTCGTGAAATTCAGGCGCCGGTATCGCCACGATTCCCGGGCCGGGAAAGCCCGGCACGTCGCGGATTTCATCGGGGCTTTCCGCCGGCGTGATATTCCCGCGATACCCTCTGAGCTGCGTTGCCCCGATGGTCATCCCGTGAAAGGAATGCGCTTGCGTCAAAATGACGGGTCGGCCGGTGTATAGCCGCGCCATTGCGAGCGCGCATTCAACTCCCTCGGACCCCGATGACAGGAACCGAACCCGCCCGGCCCAGCCCTTTTCGCCGCCCAGAATGTCTTCGATGACAATTTTCGCAGCGCGCGCGCGATAGTCGGTCGCCAGGCCGAAGAACACGTGGCCGTAACGCCCCATGGCCCGCTTGATCTCCGCGTGCACCTTGGGATGGCGATGGCCCATGCTGTCGGACACGAGCTGGCTCTGGAAGTCCAGTAAACGGGTCCCATCGGCCAGGTAAAGATAGTTGCCGTCCGTACGCTCGACGCCAGTGAAGACATACTCCGCCTGGGCTTGAACGTTGTGGAGGTAGTAGCTTCGATCCCAGTGCTCGATTTCACCCCAGTCGATGGGTCCAACCGGTCCATCACAGGTCTGCGTTTTCTTCTCACTCATATCGCCCCCTGGTCGACCTCTCCGGCCAATGCACCGAATTCTGGCTCGGATGGCGATCGTGGTTGACGCGGCCCCATGTTAACTCGAGTGCCGCACCTGTGCTCTGTCGTTTGACCTCGGCCTGAATATAAAATAATTTCGTCATGAGCAAAGCGCCGATCGAACTATTGCTCGGGCTGATTCTAAGCTCGGATTCAGTGCCTTCAATGGGACGGGGGAGGCATTTATATGGAAGTGGAAGCTATGCCCAGAAACATCGAGCCAACCCGCGCTGGGGCGGCGGGCGCAGCAGATACCGTGACCCTCGAGATCATCCGCGGCAAGTTGCTCGCCATCGCCGACGAGATGGGTGTCGTGCTGGCGCGGAGCGCCATGAGCCCGGTCATTTACGAGGTCTTGGATTTTGCCTGCGGCGTAACCGACGCGAACGCTCAGCTGGTGTCGCAGACCAATGGCATCACGGTTTTCACGGGCACCTTCAAGCTCGAAATCGAAGGTATCATGAGCAAGTTCGCGGGCGATATGCGCGCGGGCGACATATACATGACCAACAATCCCTACGAAGGGGGCACGCATTACAACGACGTGGCGGTGATCAAGCCCGTCTTCATAGGCGATGAGCTCCTCGCCTTCTCGATCGCGATCGCTCACTGGACCGATGTCGGCGGCAAGATGGCGGGGTCACTACCGGCGGACGCCACCGAGACCTTCCAGGAAGGAATCTGCTTTCCCGGCGTCGTGCTCTATCGGGAAGGGGTTCGCCAGAACGACATCTTCGAAATGATCGCCGCGAACGTCCGTTTGCCCAAGATGTCGCTCGGCGATCTGAACGCGGAGCTCGCCGCCGTCCGAATCGCCGATCGGCGTGTCGAGGAGCTTTGCGAGAAATATGGCAGCGGAGCCGTAAAGGCCGCGTTCAAATACATTCTCGAGTCGGGCGAAACGGTCGGCCGAGCGGCCATCGCGGCACTCCCTGACGGCATCTACGAAGCGACGGATTGGATCGACGGCGACGGCATATCGAACGAACGGTTTCCGACCAAGGTCCAGGTGCGGATCGAGGGCGACCAGATTACCTTCGATTATACGGGTTCGAGCCCGCAACTCGCGGGCCCGCTCAACTGCTCCTATGGCGCGCTCGTATCGGCGGTCAAGACGGTCTTTAAGGCGCTTGTCGACCCGCAGGCTCCCTCGAACGAAGGGTATTTCAAGCCGATGCATGTCATCGCGCCCGATGGGATCGTGTTCAACGCCACCAAGCCGGCGCCGACAAGCTGGTACTACGAGGGCACGGGACAAGCCTCGGAGCTGGCCTGGAAAGCCTTGGCCCGGCTCGTGCCGGAGCGCTTCAGCGCCGGTAGCGCCAATAGCTTGTGCGTTAATGTGCTGGCGGGCGAGGATCCGGAAACCGGCGAGACCTTCGTATCGGTCGAGCCCGACATGGTCGGTTGGGGGGCGACAAACGAACGCGACGGCGCGAGCGTCGTCAGTGCCATCACCAACGGCGATACATTCAATTATTCTGTCGAGTTGTTCGAAGCCAAGTTCCCCCTTCGCATCCATCGCTACATGCTCAACATCAAGGGTGGCGTTGGTCCGGGCCGGTTTCGCGGCGGATACGGCAACATACGGGAATACGAGATTCTGGCGGATAATGCGTCTCTGTCAGCCAGCTTTGGGCGCTCGGTCGAGCGGCCCTGGGGGCTCGAAGGCGGTGGCGAAGGGTCGTCCAATTACTTCGAGGTGGTGAGCAATGGGGAGCATTGGCGCGGCGCGCGGAAGCCGATCACGCCGCTCAGCAAGGGCGACCGCGTGGTCCTTGTAACCGGCGGCGGCGGCGGATATGGCGACCCGTTCGCGCGGCCGCCGAGCGATGTTCTTGACGATGTGCACGGCGGGTATTTGACCCGGGAGCAGGCGCGCCAGGACTACGGCGTCGCGATCGATCCCGGTGGAGCCATAGACGAGGCGGCTACGAAGAAATTGCGCCGCAGCAGGAGTAACGGTAATGGGGCGACTGGCGTCTGACATCGGGGGCACCTTCACCGATTTGGTTTACTTCGACGAGGCAACGGGCGAGCTCGGCGTCGCGAAGTCATTGACCACGCCCCGCGACCTAACGGAGGGCGTGATCGATACGATCAAGCTGGCCGAGCTCGACCCCGAGACGGTCAGCTTCTTCGTCCACGGCGGCACGACGGTGATCAATGCGATCACCGAGCGCAAGGGCGTCAAGACCGCGCTGATCAGCACCGCTGGCTTCCGAGACGTGCTCGAGATCGCGCGGGGAAATCGCCCCGACCTCTACAATCTACGGTTCGATAAGGAACGCCCGCTCGTGCCGCGGGCACTGCGCTTCGAGGTCCGCGAGCGAATCGACGCGCGCGGCGGCGAGCTCGAACCGCTCCACATGGCGGACTTGGGGCCGATCATCGAGCAGTGCCAGGCGGAGGGGGTCGAGGCCATCGCCATCCAGTTCCTGCACAGCTACGCCGCGCCCGAGCACGAAGCGGCCTGCGCGGCTTACCTGCGAGAAAAGCTGCCGAATGTAGCCGTGACTGCGTCACACGAGATCACGCGGGAGTGGCGCGAGTACGAACGGGCGAATACGGCTGTCCTCAACGCCTATGTGCAGCCGATCGTCGAGCGCTACCTGGGAAAGCTCGAATCGGCACTCACCGATGTCGGGGTTCGTTGTCCCTACTCGGCGATGCAGTCCAACGGTGGAACGACGAGCTTCGATTGGGCAAAGGAACAACCAATCACGCTGCTCGACTCGGGGCCCGCGGCGGGTGTCAACGGTGCCGTGATCGCCGGCAAGTTGTGCGGCGAGGCGAACGTCATTTATCTCGACATCGGCGGCACCACCGCGAAGTGCTCGACCATCGAAGGGGGCCAGCCGAAGGTGACCACCGAATATCGGCTCGAGAGCACGCGTACTCAATTCGGCTACCCTGTTCGCGTGCCCGTCGTCGATATTGTCGAGATCGGCGCGGGCGGCGGTTCGATCGCGTGGTTCGACGTCGCGGGGTCGCTCAGAGTGGGACCGGTGAGCGCCGGCGCCGACCCGGGACCTGCAAGCTACGGACGCGGCGGCGAGGAGCCGACGGTCACCGACGCCAAGCTGATTACCGGCGCGCTCAACCCCGGCTACTTCGCCGGTGGCCAGTTTGACCTGGATGTCGATAAGGCGCGCCATGCCATGCAAAAAGTGGCCGACGGACTCGGAATCGGCATCGAGGAGGCCGCGGTTGCGGTGATCCGCGTGGTCGACGCCAACATGATCAACGCCTTGAAGCTGGTATCGATCCAACGTGGCCACGACCCGCGCGACTTCGTTATGGTGGTCGGTGGCGGCGGCGGCCCGATGCATGCGGCACCGCTCGGGCGCGAGCTCGGAGTCAAGGAGATCCTCGTTCCGCTCTATCCGGGGCTCTTTTCGGCCTGGGGCATGCTGGCGACGGAACCCCGGCGAGACTTCATGCAGACCCTGCTCCGTCACGCCGAGTCGCTCACGATCGAGGAAATCCGTGACCTATTTGGGGATCTTGAGCGCCAGGCCCAGGAATATTTCGGAACCGCGCAGGACGCTGCGGGCAAGGATCTCAGGTTCGAGTTCCGCATCGATCTTCGCTATCTCGGCCAGGAGCATTCGGTGACGGTGCCGATCCAGCTCGATGCTGCGACGGTCGATTCGATCCTCAGCGACTTCCACGATGCGCACGAGCGGTCATATACCTTCCGTCTCGAGGACACACCGGTCGAGTTCGTGACCTTCCGCCTGACGGCCACGGCACAGGTGGCCCGGCCCAAGCTCAAGGAATTGAGCAGCGACGGGCGCTCGGAGAAGGCGGCCGCCAAGGGTAAGCGGGAGGTCGATTTCGGCGAGGAAGGTCGGCACGATGCGGCTATCTTCGAGCGCGACCTCTTGCCCGCCGATTTCACGGCCCA
>JAUVWK010000243.1 GCA_030604165.1 Alphaproteobacteria bacterium
GAGGCGACCGAATGCCGCCTCGATCTGCGCTGCGTCGGCCTCTTCGGCCGGCATCAAATAGCTTTCCGCCAGATCGTGGCGAATATCGACCAGCAGGCAGCCCAGCGCCGAGGTGACGCCCGGGTTCGGCGGCACGATAACGGTCGGAATCGAGAGCTCCTTGGCGAGCGCCGCGCCGTGCAGCGCGCCGGCGCCGCCGAAGGCGACGAGCGCGAAATCGCGCGGATCGTAACCGCGGCTGATAGAGATCAGGCGCACGGCGTCGGCCATGTTGGCGTTGGCGACGCTGATAATCGCCTTGGCCGCCGCCAGGCTATCGAGCTTGAAATGCGCGCCGACGCCAGTCTCGACCGCGCTCTCGGCCGCCGCCTGATCGAGCGCCACCTTGCCGCCGGCGAGCCCGCCGCCGAGGCGGCCGAGCACCAGGTTGGCATCGGTGTTGGTGGGCGCCTTGTTGCCGCGTCCGTAACAAGCGGGCCCGGGGTCGGCGCCCGCCGATTGCGGGCCGTTATGGAGCGAGCCGCCGTCGTCGATCCAGGCCAACGAGCCGCCGCCCGCGCCGATGGTGCGCACTTCGATACTGGGGAAGCGGATCGGATAGCCGTACTCCACGCCCCAATCCTTGGTGACGCGCGATTCCCCGCCATAGACCAGCGAGACGTCGCAGCTCGTGCCCCCCATATCGAGGCCGATGGAGTTCTCGAAGCCGCATAGCATGGCCACATGGCGGCTCGCGATGGCGCCCGCGGCGATGCCCGAGCCGGCCAGGCGGGCGGCGAATTCCTTGGCGGTTTTCGCTGTCACCACGCCGCCGCCCGAGTGCAGCAACAGCAGATCGCTCTCGTAGCCCCGGGTCTTGAGCTCGTCGGCCATGCGCTCCGCATAAGCGCCGATCACCGGGCTCAACACGGCGTTCACTACCGTGGTCGAGAAGCGCTCATGCTCGAAAATTTCCGGCAACACGCCGGACGAGGTCGAGATCGCGACGCCGGGCAGCTCGTCTTCGAGGATCTCCTTCATGCGCTGCTCGTGCGCCGGGTTGATATAGGAGTTCATGAAACAGACGGCGACCGTGGCGATCTCGCGCTTGCGCAGGATACGCGCCACCTCGCGCGCCTCGCGCTCGTTCAGCGGCTCGACCACCTTGCCGGCGTAATCGATGCGCTCGCTCACCACCAGGCGGTGGCGGCGCTGGATGTAGGGCGGCGCGACGTCCTTGTAGGCGTCCCACAGCTCGTCCTTGGTGGCGCGGCGAATCTCGATGACATCGCGGAAACCCCGCGTGCAGACCATCGCCGCCGGCGGCAAGCGCCGCGTGATCAGCGCGTTGGTGGCGATCGTCGTGCCGTGCGAAAACAGGCTGACCTCGGCCAGATCGACGCCGGCCTCCTCGAGAGCCGCGAACGTGCCCTCCAGCGGATCCGGGGTCGAGGCGGTCTTGGCGACGCGAATCTCGCCGCTGCTCTCATCGAGGATATAGATGTCGGTGAAAGTTCCGCCGATATCGACGGCCACGCGAAGGTTCGCCACGGCGCTCTCCCTGAATCGTTTTTCTTCTGCGATTTCCGTTACTTTGCCCTGATCGCGCGGGCGAGTAAACCGTGCCGCGCGGGCCGCCCGCATGAGCCACGCCGCGTTGACCGCCACCGCCCTTCCCGCCAAGATGGGCCGCCCAGACAAAGCGACCGGAGCGACGCTACATGAAGGCCTTGTCCGACGTTGTCCTGCTCGACCTCTCGCATATGTTGTCGGGGCCCTATTGCGGCATGATCCTGGCCGATCTCGGCGCCCAGACCATCAAGGTCGAGCCGCCGGGCAGAGGCGAAAGCACACGCATGTTGCTCGCCAACGACCCCAAGAATTCGATCGAGGGCATGGGTGTCTATTTCCTGACGCTGAATCGAAACAAAAAGAGCGTCTGCATCGACCTCAAAAGCGAAGACGGCCTGCGGCTTTTCTATGAGCTGGTCGAGAAGGCCGACATCGTGCTGAGCAATTTCAGCCCCGGCGTCACCAAGCGCTTGAAGATCCATTACGACACGCTGTCCGAGATCAATCCGCGCATCGTCACCTGCACCGTGACCGGGTTCGGCGAAACTGGACCCCAGCCCAACCGCCCGGCCTTCGACATGGTCGCGCAGGGCTATGGCGGCGGCATGTCGATCACCGGCCCCGAAGGCGGCGCGCCGACCCGTGCCGGCATTCCCATCGGCGATCTCAGTGGCGGCATGTTCAGCGTCATCGGCCTGCTCGCGGCGCTCCATGCCCGCGAATCCACCGGCCGCGGCCAGCATGTCGACATTTCCATGCAGGATTGCCAGGTCTCGCTGATCAATTACATGGCCACCATGCATTTCCTCTCGGGCGAGGTCCCCGGCCCCATCGGCAATTCGCATTTCGTGCATGTGCCTTACAACACCTATCGCACCAAGGACCGCTGGCTGATCGTCGCGGTGATCACCGACCCGGCCTGGCAAAGCCTGCTGGGCGTCATCGACATTCCCGAGCTCGCGGATGAGGCTTTCGCGCACCAGCCCGGCCGGCTCAAGAACCGCGCCTTCATCGAGGAAAAGCTCGAGGCCAAGCTGATGACCGAGAGCTGCGACTATTGGCTCGAAAAACTTGGCGCGGTCAAGGTGCCGTCGGCGCCGGTCAACGACTTCAAGCACGCGCTGGCGGACGAGCAATTGCGGGCGCGTAACATGGTGGTGCGCGTGGAGCACCCCGGCGGCCGGGCGGTGGAAATGCCCGGCAACCCGATTAAATTAAGCCATACGCACGAGGATAGCTTCTCGTCGCCGCCGCTGCTCGGCCAGCACACCGACGAGATCTTGCGCGAGCTGCTGAACAAGAGCGAGCAGGATATCGCGGCGCTGCGCGAGCGCGGCACCGTCGCCTGAGCGGCAGAATCGAGGAAAGGACCAGGCCATGAGCGACACGGTAATCGTCAACGAGGTGGGTTTGCGCGACGGCTTGCAGAACCAGCCGCGCCTGGTGCCCGTCGAGGGCAAGCTGGCGATCTTGGAGGCGCTCATCGCCGCCGGCGTCAAGTCGGTCGAGGCGACCAGTTTCGTCTCGCCCAAGGCGGTGCCGCAAATGGCCGACGCGGGCGAGCTGTTCGCCCGGCTACCGCGCGACCGGGGTGTCGCGTACGCGGCGCTCGTGCCCAACGAAAAGGGCTATGAGCGCGCCGTCGAGGCCGGCGCCAAGACCATCGCCCTGGTGCTGGCCGCGACCGAAACGCTCAACCGGAAGAACATCAACATGTCGCTCGAAAGGGCGACCGAGGTCAATATCGCCGTGATCAAGCGAGCCAAGGCCGAGGGCATCGAGGCGCGCTCCTACATCTCGGCCGCCGTCGGCTGCCCCTACGAGGGCGGCGTCGCGCCCGAGGTGGTGTTCGGGCTCACCGATCGAATGCTCGACGCGGGCGCCGACGAGGTCGCCATCGCCGACACCATCGGCTGCGGCAATCCGGCGCAGATAAAGCATATTTTCAGCACGCTGGCGCAGCGCTACGGTCCCGAGATCTTGTCCGGCCACTTCCACGACACGCGCGGCATGGGGCTGACGCTGACCTGGGCCGCGCTCGAATGCGGCATTCGCAAGTTCGACAGCTCCATCGGCGGCCTCGGCGGCTGCCCCTTCGCGCCCGGCGCGAGCGGCAATTTGGCGACCGAGGACCTGGTGTTCATGCTCAACGAATCCGGCTTCGAGTGCGGCATCGACGTCACCGGCTTGCGCGCCGCGGTCAAGGTCGCCGAGGAACAGACCAAACAGAAGCTCGGCGGGCGGGTCGTGGCCTGGCTCGAATCCCAGGAGCGGCGCAAAAAGGCCGCGGCCAGCGCGGCGGCCGAATAACGTCACGCGCCTGCCGCAGCCGCCGGCACCGACCAGCCAAGGGCCGCCCCGCGAGGCGGCCCTTTTTCCCGTCTATCGCCATCCTGGAATGCGGCATCAATCGATGCTATATTATCACCCATGTGATACTCGAAGAGGTTGGCGATGATCGAGGCGCAAAGAATTGCGAAGGTCATGGGGCTCGGAGACGGCATCCGCTCCCTCCAAGACTTGGCGACGGCGGTCTCGCGAGGTCTGCCCAAGAAAACCCTGCGCGCCGTCGTGGCCCGTATCGTGACGCGTCGCGCGGATCAGACCCGGTTCATTTACAGTGTCGTCCCGGCGGCCACATACAAGCGCAGAAAGAAAACTCTGAGCGCCGATGAGAGCAGCCGCACGGAGCGGCTCGCCCGGGTCGTCGCCACGGCCGAATATGTCTGGGATGATTCGGCCGACGCGCGGCTCTTTCTGACCTCACCGCATCCGGAGTTGAGGAGCAAACTGCCCATCGACGTGGCTCGAACGGAGCTGGGCGCGCGCCAGGTCGAAGACATGCTCTGGAAACTCTTCCATGGCGTTCCTGCGTGAGGGACCGCTTGTCGCTTGGCGCATCGCTGACCGCCGTCATCCGGTTTTCAGTGGCGAGGGAGCCGCCCTGTTCGGTGGCCGCTGGAATTCACGCGGTCAACGTGTGATCTACGCCTCCGCCAGCTACGCCGGCGCTATGCTCGAAATGCTGGTCCATGCCGGGGTCGGCAAACTACCGAAAAATCAGGTTTCCATCCGTATCGATATTCCGCAGACGGTCACGGTCGAGGAAATCGAGGCCACGGACGTGCCCGGCTGGGACCAGGAGGATGTCACCGCCCCCCGCGCCTACGGCGACGCCTGGGTGAAGTCAGAGCGGAGTTGCGTCCTATTGGTGCCCTCTATCGTGGCCCGGCACGAGAACAACGTGCTTATCAACGAGGCGCATCCTGACTCGCATCGCTTGAAGCTCGGCCCGCCCGAACCCGTCGATTGGGACAGGCGCCTGTTCCCGGGACGCTGATTTCTCAGCCCATGGCCCCGCGCTCGCCGGCCATGCCGATCGCCTTCAGGTCGATGTCGAAGTGCTCCTTGACGATCTCGC
>JAUVWK010000302.1 GCA_030604165.1 Alphaproteobacteria bacterium
GAGCGCGCGGCCGAGCTTGGCCGGCGCATGCGCGAGCTGGAGCAAGCCATCGCGCGCGCCGAGGCGGATTGGCTCGCGGCGACCGAGGCGCTCGAAGCGGCGGAAGCCGACTGAGCGCCAAGCGCTCAGCTTTAGCGTATTGTCCACTCGCGTGGACTCGCACCGGCCCGCGCGCCCTCCCGGCGACCCCCAAGTGCCTTGGCCAAAGCGTCCACTGCCATGGGTGGCCGGGAGGGCGCGCGGGCCGGTACCGCTTGAACGGAAACAGCGTCAAGCGTCTTAGCTTGCCTCGCCGTGGCGCCGCAGGGTTGCGGCGAAGCGGGGATAGACCTCGGCCAGCGCGGCGCCGACCGGGCCGCGAATCAGGGCCAGGGTCTCGGCCTCCGGCGCGGGCGTGGTCGGCACTTGCGCGGGGCGCTCGAAGGCGAACCCGGTCTGCGCCGTAACCTCGTCCACGCCGATGCCGGGATGCACGGAGGCGAGACGGAAGCCGCCGCGCTCGCGCTCGAAGGCGAAGACCGCCTTGCTGGTGACTAGCGCATGGGGGCCGCCGGGCCGGTAAACCTCGGGCGGGCTGACCCCGGGCGCGCTGATGAAATCCACCTTGGGCACCAAGACCCGCGCGCTATGCTCCTCGCGGAACAGGATGACGCGCGGGATCAGGAAATAGAGATAGGCCGAGCCGTAACTGCCGGGAAAGCGCACCGTGAGATCCGGATAGTCGCCGCAACCCACCAGGTTGAGGTTGGCTTGTCCGTCGATCTGCCCACCGCCCAGGAAAAACGCATCGATGCGCCCCTGGGCGGCGCAGTCGAACAGTTCGCGGCCGCCATCGGTGAAGTCGTTGTGGCTTTCGCTCCCCAGCACGGTCACGCGCATGGCACGCGCGGCGCGCGCCTGGGCCAGAAAGGCCGCCGCCCCCGGTATCGGCGAGGCGGCGCCGACCGCCACATGCCCAAGCCCGTCGAGCATGCGTGCGAGCACCGCGACGAGCAGCTCGGCCTTGCTCCAGCCCGGCTCGCTCATTCCGCCGCCTGGGCGGCGTCGGCGTGCTCGGCCAGATAACGCGCGAAGCCCGCTTCGCTCTTGGCCAGCTCGGCGTAACGGGCCAAGTGCGCCCTATCCGGCGGGTAGCGGCCGGCGAGGCCGAGCGGCCAGGCGCCTTTGGGCGCCTGCGCCACGCCGGCCACGTAAAGCGCGGGCAAAACGCCGGCGGCCAGGGTCTGGTCGTCCATCAGATTGCCGTCGACGACCTCCTCGACCGTAACCAGGGTCTTGTCCGCGGCGTGCGCCATGCTCACCAGCTCGCGCCGCCGGCCGATCCAGACATTGCCCGCGCGATCGGCGAACGGGGCGTGAAACAAGGCCACCTCCGGCGCGATCGCCGGCAGCAGCACGATCGGGTCGCCGCCGGCGAAGGGGTTGTCGATGACCCGCCAATCGGGCCGGAAGCGCAGCACGTCGGAGCCGATCAGGCCGCGCAGCGGAAAGAAGGGCACGCCTTTTTCCGTCGCCTGAAGGGCGGCATGGATCGCCGGACAGGTCGAATCGGTCATGGCGATGCGGCGCGCCAGCACGGCCGCGGTAAAGCGTGGCGCCGGGCCGAGATCGCCGAGGCTGACCGCAGCGCTCTCTACCGCGGCGACACAACCGGCGCCGATCAGCAGGTCCGTCTGCAAGCCGCTTTGCGGCACCGCGAGCAGGCGCAAGCCGCGCACGCCGCGGCGGATCAGCGCCCGTGTCGCGGCCATGGCGACACCGCTGTAATCGGGCGGCACCGCCAGCAGCGCACCGTCGCCGATCTCGCCGATCAGCGCCGCCAACGGGCGCACGGTATCCTCGGTCAACCCGGCTCTCCTCTGCTTAAGCAGGCGTCATCAGTCTAGCACCGACCGGCGGCTTGAAATGCGGCCGATTATGGGCTTGATTATTTTGGAACGATCGTTCCAAAATAGGTGGCCCACATGGGGGCGATTGAGAAGGGCTTGCGAGGGGATATGGCGCGACCCAAGGCGTTTGACCGGGATCTGGTGCTGGAGCGGGCGATCGCGCTGTTCTGGCGGCGCGGCTACAGCGCCACTTCGGTCGCCCAGCTGGTGGCCGAGACCGGCATCAATCGCGGCAGCCTCTACGACACCTACGGCGGCAAGCACGCGCTGTTCCTCGCCGCGATCGAGCATTACAGCGCCGCGCAGCGGGCCCGCATGGGCGCCTTGCTGGAGAAACCGGGGCTGAAATTGGCGGCGCTTCGGCATCTGTTCGAAAGCATTGCCGAGCAATTTCGCAACGGGCGGCCGATGTGCGGCTGCTTGGTGACCAATTCCGCGGTTGAGCTCGCGCCGCACGACGCCGACGTGCGCGTCCGTGTCGCGGCGCATCTCGGGCAAGTCGAGGAGATGCTCTTCGACGTGCTCGAGGCGGCGGCCGCCGCCGGCGAGCTGGCCCCGCAACAGGACTGCCGCGCGCTCGCCCAATATTTCGTGAGCTGTCTTCAGGGCCTCGCCGTGATGAGCAAGACAGCGCGCGAGCCGGAGGCGCTCGGCGCCACTATCGACATCGCGCTCGGCGCCCTGTCGAGCCCTATGACACCGAACCAATCAAGCCAGAGAGGAGAACAGGCATGAGCTTAACGGAACAATTGGCCGCAGCGAACGCGGAAGGCATCAAGCGGATTGCGCCCGAAACCGTCGAAATCATGATGGGCGCGGTCAAGGCGCAGATCGAATCGGGCATCGCGGAACAGAGCGCGAAGGAAGGCAGCGCGGCTCCTGGCTTCGCTCTGCCCAACGCCAGTGGCAACCAAGTGGCCGCCGCCGATCTGTTGAATGAGGGACCGCTGGTCGTCAGCTTCTACCGCGGCGGCTGGTGCCCCTATTGCAACATCGAGCTGCGGGCGTTGCAGGAGCGGCTGCCGGAAATTCACGATCTCGGCGCCAAGCTGGTCGCCATCTCGCCCGAGACGCCGGACAATTCGCTCACGACCCAGGAGAAGCATGACCTCGCCTTCGAGGTTCTGAGCGATCGCGGCAATCAGGTGGCGCGGGCGTTCGGTCTGGTGTTCAAGCTGCCCGCGGACGTCAGCGATATCTACAAGAACAAGTTCGGCATCGATCTCGCGGCCTATAACGGCGACGACTCGGATGAGCTGCCGATCCCGGCGACCTTCGTGATCGGCCGCGATGGCACCATCCTCAAATCTTTTGTCGAACCCGACTACACCAAGCGGCTGGACCCAGACGATATCATCACCAGCCTGAAAGCGGCGCGTTAACGGGCACGCAGCGACCGCGCGCTCATGATCGGATAAGAGGGGCGGGCCGGGCGCTCAGAAGTCTTCCGGCTCGAGCTCCATGAGCGAACGCTTGCCGGCCATGATCTTGATGAACAGCGACGAGGTCTCCGGCAACAGGCGCTGCATGTAGAAGCGCGCGGTCTTGACCTTGGCGTCATAGAAGCGCCTGTCCTCGCCGTTGGCGTTGTCGCGCGCGGTCTTCACCATGCGCGCCCACATATAGCCGACGGCGACGAGGCCGAACAACTTGAGATAGTCGCTCGCCGCGGCGGCGCCTTCCTCGGGGTCGCCGAGGCCGCGCTGGACGACGGTCAGCGTCGCCTGTTGCAGCTTGCCGAGTGCCTTGGCGAGCGGCAACACGAACTCGGCCATCGCGGCGTCGTCCTTGGCCTCTTCGATGAAGGCGGCGACCGGATGGAAGAAGCGGCGCAGCAGGCGCCCCATATGCAGGCCGATCTTGCGGCCCACCAGGTCGAGCGCCTGCACGCCGTTGGCGCCCTCGTAGAGTTGCGAGATGCGCGAATCGCGCACCAGTTGCTCGATGCCATGCTCACGGATATAGCCGTGCCCACCAAACACCTGGACGCCGAGATTGGTGGCCTCGAAGCCGTAATCGGTGAAAAACGCCTTGATGATCGGCGTCATCAACTGGACCAGATCGTCGGCCGCCTCGCGCACTTCCGGGTCGGGATGCTTGCGCGAGATATCGAGCTCCATGGCGATCCAGTAGCCGAGCGCCCGCGCGCCCTCGTTGTAGGCACGCGCCGTGAGCAGCATGCGCCGCACATCGGGGTGCACGATGATGGCGTCCGCGTCTTGGTCCGCCTCGCCACCCTTGCCGAGGCTGCGCCCCTGGCGCCGCTCCTTGGCGTAGGCCGTGGCGCTCTGATAGGCGGTTTCGCCGAGGCCGAGTCCCTGCAGCCCGACGCCGATGCGTGCCGCGTTCATCATGGTGAACATGCAACGCAGGCCCTTGTGCGGCGCGCCGACCAGATAGCCCTCGGCGTCGTCGAAATTGAGCCCGCAGGTTGCCGAGCCGTGAATGCCCATTTTCTTCTCGATGCCGCTGCAGCTGACGCCGTTGC
>JAUVWK010000212.1 GCA_030604165.1 Alphaproteobacteria bacterium
AAGGTCGGCGCGCCGAAGACGTTGCGCGCGATCGCCTGCTCGGTATTGGCTTGGAAGGCGTCCGTGACGGCGGCGCTGTCGATTTGCCCGCTCAACGCCTTGCCGTCGAGCCCGCAACCCCCGGCGACCGCCGCCAGCGTCTCGGAGTCGTCGATATCGCGCTCCTCGGCCCAGCAGGCGCGCATCAGCGCGAACGCCAGACCGTCCACCGCGTGGCCCGCCTGCTGCGCGGCGATCACCAGGCGCGCGGCCTTGTCCTGCGGCACCGGAAAATATTTGGGCTCCAGGGTCAAATCCATGCCGAGCCGTGCCCGCCAACGCCCGAGCTCGTTCATGCGGTTGGCTTGGTGTTGCCGGGAGCGGTCTTTGAGGTTTTTCACCCCCGCCGCGGCGAACACCTGCGGGTGATCCATGGGGATGAAGTTGATCGCGGCGCCGGCGCGCTGGGCGAGCTCGCGCAGCCGCGGTTGCGCCAGATAGGTCCAAGGCGAGGACAAGAAAATATAGTGATCGATGATCTTGCTCATGGCTCTCCTCCCGCGCTCCGCTAGCCGCTGCGTTGCAGCATCAGCTTCTTGATTTCGCCGATCGCTTGGGCCGGATTGAGCCCCTTCGGGCAGGTCTTGGTGCAGTTCATGATGGTGTGGCAGCGATAGAGCCGAAACGGGTCTTCCAACGTATCCAAGCGTTCGCCCGCCGCCTCGTCGCGGCTATCGACGAGCCAGCGATAGGTCTGCAGCAGGATGGCCGGCCCCAGATAGCGCTCGCCATTCCACCAATAGCTCGGGCAGGCGGTCGAGCAACAGGCGCACAGGATGCATTCGTAAAGCCCGTCGAGCTTGGCCCTATCGTCCTGGCTTTGCAGGCGCTCGCCGTTCGCGGGCGCCGGGGTGTCGGCCTTGAGCCAGGGCTCGATCAAGGCGTACTGCGCGTAAAAGTTGGCCATATCCGGCACCAGGTCCTTGACCACCGCCATGTGGGGCAGGGGATAGATCTTCACGTCGCCCCTGACCTCGTCCAACGGCTTGGTGCAGGCCAGCGTGTTGGTGCCGTCGACGTTCATGGCGCAGGAGCCGCAGATTCCCTCGCGGCACGAGCGCCGAAAGGTCAGCGTGGAATCCATTTCGCTTTTCACTTTGATCAAGGCGTCCAGCACCATCGGCCCGCAGCTCGTCATGTCGACGTCGTAGCTGTCGAGGCGCGGGTTCTCGCCGCTGTCGGGGTCGTAGCGATAGATGCGAAGGCGCCGCGTCTTGCCGGCGCCCGCGGGCGCCGCGTGGTGCCGGCCTTTCTTGACTCTCGAATTCTTGGGCAACGCGAATTCAACCATCTGGCAGCGTCCTCTGAGCCGAAGCGGTGCTCAATACACCCGCGGCTTGGGCGGGATCACCTCGATCTCGTTGCTCATCGTATAAAGATGCACCGGCCGATAATCGAGGCGCGGCGTTCCGGTATCGTCGCTCAGCCAGGCCACGGTGTGCTTCATCCAATGCTCGTCGTCGCGTTCGGCAAAGTCTTCGCGCGCGTGCGCGCCGCGGCTCTCCTCGCGGTTCAGCGCCGCGTGCAGGGCGACGGAGGACTGGCGCAGCAGATTGTCGAACTCGATGGTTTCCACCAGATCGGAATTCCAGATCAGCGAGCGGTCGCCCACCTTGATGTCGTCGCGATAGGCGGTCCACAGCTTGGCGAGCTTGTCGACCCCTTGGCGCATGATCTCGCCGGTGCGGAAGACGCCGGCGTGGGTTTGCATCGTGCGCTGCATCTCGAGGCGTGCCTGGGCGGTGCCCGTGCCGCCATCGGCGTGGCGCAAACGGTCGAACCAGGCGAGGCACTTGTCGGCCGCGTCGCCCGGCAGCGGCGGGTGCGGCGCGCCGGGCCGCACCAGCTCGGCGGCGCGGTCGGCGGCGGCGCGGCCGAACACGACGAGATCGAGCAGCGAATTCGAGCCCAGCCGGTTCGAGCCATGCACCGAGACGCAGGCGCACTCGCCCACGGCCATGAGCCCGGGCACCACCGCGTCGGCGTCGCCGTTTTTGAGGGTCACCACCTCGGCGCGATAGTTGGTGGGAATGCCGCCCATATTGTAATGCACGGTCGGAATCACCGGGATCGGCTCCTTGGCCGCATCCACCCCGGCGAAGATCTTGGCCGTCTCCGTGATGCCCGGCAGCCGCGATTCGAGCACCTCGGCGCCCAAATGATCGAGCTTGAGCAGGAGATGGTCTTTCTCGGGCCCGATGCCGCGGCCCTCGCGAATCTCGATCGTCATGGAGCGGCTGACCACGTCGCGCGAGGCCAGATCCTTGGCCTGCGGCGCATAGCGTTCCATGAAGCGCTCACCCTCGGAGTTGAGCAGGTAGCCGCCCTCGCCACGCGAGCCCTCGGTAATCAGACAGCCCACGCCGTAGATGCCGGTGGGGTGAAACTGGATGAACTCCATGTCCTGCAGCGGCAGGCCGGCGCGCAGCGCCATGGCGTTGCCGTCGCCGGTGCAGGTATGGGCCGAGGTGCAGGAGAAATAGGTTCGGCCATAGCCGCCGGTCGCCACAATCACCATGTGGGCGCGGAACAGGTGGAACGTGCCGTCGTCGAGATTCCAGGCCAATACGCCGCGGCACGCGCCCGCATCGTCCATGATCAGATCGAGCGCGAAATACTCGATGAAGAACGCGGCATCCTGGCTGAGCGACTGCTGATAGAGCGCGTGCAGCATGGCATGACCGGTACGGTCGGCCGCGGCGCAAGTTCTCCGCGCCGGCGGGCCCTCGCCGAAACGCGTGGTCATGCCGCCGAAGGCGCGTTGATAGATCTTGCCCTCCTCGGTGCGCGAGAACGGCACGCCATAGTGCTCCAGCTCGATCACGGCCGCAGGCGCGGTCTTGCACATAAACTCGATGGCGTCCTGGTCGCCGAGCCAGTCCGAGCCCTTGACCGTGTCGTACATGTGCCAGCGCCAGTCGTCCTCGTGCATGTTGCCGAGCGCGGCCGAGATGCCGCCTTGGGCGGCGACGGTGTGGCTGCGGGTCGGGAACAGCTTGGTCACGCAGGCGGTCTTGAGACCGTGCTGGGCGAGCCCCACGGTGGCGCGCAAGCCCGCGCCGCCGGCGCCGACCACGACCACGTCGTAGTTGTGTTCGGTAATCGGATATGCGTCAGCCATGGCCGGTTATCCTCGCAGCGCCACGACCACGACCGCATAGACCGAGGCCAGCCCGAACACCAGGCTGGCCAGCGTCAGCTTGATCAGCAGGGTCCATTTGATCAGCTTGTGGTGCACATAGTCCTCGATCACGGTCTGCACGCCGAGTTGCAGGTGATAGAAGGTGGCGCCAATGAACAGAATCATCAGAATCGCCGCGACCGGGCCGGAGAGCCAATCGGCGAAGGCGGCGTAGCCGGCGCCGCCGATCACCAGCCACCAGATCGAGGCCACGAACCAGAGCGAGAGCGGCACCAGCAGCAGGGCGGTGAGGCGCTGCCACCACCAATGATGCGTGCCATCCTTGGCGGAGCCGAAGCCGCGGGCGCGGGCGAGGGGCGTTTGGATGCGCATGGCTTGCCTCACCGCGTGAAATAGAAGGCGAGACCGATGCCCCACGACAGCCCGGTGAGGCCAAGCGAGGCCAGCACCATGAGCACGCCCGAGGCATAGGTGGCGCGCATCGAATAGCCGAGGCCGGCATCCCAGAACATGTGCCGGACACCGTTGCAGAGGTGATAGAACAGGCAAAACGACCAGGCGGCGAGCAGCGCGTAGCCGAGCCACGAGGTCAGGAACCACTCCGACCAGGCGTAATATTTTGGGCCCGCGGCGGCGGTCAGCAGCCAGCAGGTCAGCATCGCCGCGCCAAGGCCGAGAAACACCCCGGTCATGCGGTGGAGGATCGAAAGGACGGAGGTGAGCTGCGGCCGATAGATTTGCAGGTGGGGTGACAGCGGGCGGTCTTGATGGGCCATCTGTTCTTGCTCCCCGACATGGGCGGCACGCGGCCTTGGGCGGCGTGCGACGCGGCGCGCGCCGAGGCGGAATTTGATACCCTTCGCCCGAGGCAGTCAACGACAATGGCTATGGCGGGCTATGGGGCGCGGATTTGGGCGCTCTTGACGAGGTCTTCGAGCGCTTCGGCGACTCGGGCGAAGACATCTTGCCAAGCGCCGAAGCGATCTTGGCGGAACAGGCGCGCCGAGGGATACCACGGGCTATCCTGGCGGCCGTGCAGCCAACGCCAATCCGGCGTGTAAGGCAGCACCAGCCAAACCGGCTTGCCCAGCGCGCCGGCGAGGTGGGCCGCCGCGGTATCCACGCTGACGACCAGGTCGAGCGCATCGATGGCGGCCGCGGTGGCCGCGAAATCGTCGAGTTGCGGGCTCAGATCGTGCACCAGGCCGGCGACGCCCAGGGCCCCGAGGTCGGCCGCGCGCGGGCCTACTTGAAGACCGAAAAAGCGCACCCCGGCGAGCCCCAGCAGCTCGATAAAGGGCTCCAGGCCCGCGCTGCGGTTGCGGTCGTTCCTGTGGCTCGGTTTGCCGGCCCAAACGATACCCACCTTGAGACCGTCGCCCGACGCCGCGACCCGGCGCCCCGCTTCGCTGGCCGTGCCGGCGGCTGGCGCCAGGTAACGCACCGGTGCCGGAATGCTTTCGAGGGTGGTCTCGAAGATCCGCGGCAGGCTGAGCAGCGGCGCGTGCAAGGCGAACGCCGGCAGCGACGCGCCGCGCGCCACCACCCGCGCCACGCCGGCGACGCCCGCCAACAGTTCCGTTAGCGGCGCCTGGCATTCGAGCACCACTTGCCCGCCGCGCTCGGCCACGAGCGGGGCGTAGCGCACGAAATGGATGGTATCGCCCAGGCCCTGCTCCGCGTGGAGCAGAATGGTCCGGCCTTGCAACGCGGCGCCGTCCCACATCGGCGCGGCGAAATCGCGCGGTGGGTTCTCCTTGAGCCGCCAATGCCATTCATAGGCCGCGAAGCCGCGCGCCAGGTCGCCGCCGGCCAGCCAGGCGAGCGCCCGGTCCCAGTGGGCGTCAACGTGATCGGGCCGCAGTTGAACCACCCGGTTGAGGCAGTCGAGCGCGGGCCGGATGGCGTGCTTGTCCTTGAGCACGAGCCCGAGATTGTAGTGGGCCTCGACATAGTCGGGATCGAGCGCCAGCGCGGCGCGGTGGCTGGCCTCCGCCGCGTCGAGCCGGCCGAGCGCGCGCAGCGCGTTGCCGAGGTTGGAATGCGTGCCATGATCGTCGGGCTTGAGCGCGATGGCGCGCCGGTAGCAGGCGACGGCCGCGGCGAACTGCCCGCGGGCGCGCAGCGCCACGCCGAGGTTGTTATAAAGCTGGGCGCGGCCGGGCTCGAGCTCGACGGCGCGGACATAGCCGGCGATCGCCTCGTCGAGCCGGCCCTGGCGATGCAGCTCGGTGGCGCGCGTAAAGGTCTCGTCGGCCTGTTTCGCCCGCGCGTCGATGGGGCGCTCTGTCGCTGCCGGTGCGGTTTTCGCCACGGCGTGCCCCGGCTAGTGGATAAAATCTAACATACGGTGCCCATACGATCCCCTATCCCGG
>JAUVWK010000500.1 GCA_030604165.1 Alphaproteobacteria bacterium
GCCCGATAAGGGCTCCTTGGTCTCAGGTCGCGTCCGCGTTCTTGCTGCGCCGCAGGCGTTTGATCAGGCGCGGCAGAAAGATAATGGCCGCCAGCACGCCGAGGCCGATCAAGATCTTCTCGACCAGGCTCTCCTCGCCGGTCGCGGCCTCGCGGCCAGCGAAGCCGAGAAAGGCATAGGCCGCCGCGCCCGGGGCCAAGCACACGAGCGACGCGATCACGTAATGGCCCAAGGGTATGCGCGTGAGGCCAAGCGCGTAGTTCAACAGCGTGAAGGGGATGAACGGAATAAGCCGGGTCATGGCGACGAAGCGCCAGCCTTCCTGTTCGACGCCTTCGATCACCTGCTTGAGGCGCCCGCCGGCGCGCTCGGCCACCCAATCGGAGGCCAGATAGCGGGCGACGAGAAAGGCGCAGGTCGCGCCCGCCGTGGCGCCGATCAGGCTATAAACCGTGCCCCAAACCGCCCCGAACAGCGCCCCGGCCGCCAGGGTGAACAATAGCCCGGGTAGAAAAAAGACCGTGCCGACCGCGTAGATCGCGACGAAGACGAGCGGCGCCGCGATGCCGAAATCCGTGACCCAGGCCTCGAGCGCGGCGGCGTCGAAGCTGTCGCGATGCGCGATGCCGACCGCGATGCCGGCGGCCACGGCGGCGACCGCCAGAATGCGGCCCGCAAGCCTCAGGCCATGCCCGCGGCGCCGCGGCGCCACGCCGCTGTCATTGTCCGTCGTCATTGCCCAGTGCCATTCTCTGGCTGTGGGCGATGGGTGCGCTCGACCGCGAGGCCGAAGAGCGGCCGCAGATAGATCCCGGCGAAGGTGCCCAGCAGGCCGAAGGCGAGCCACACCCAGCCGTGCACGCTGCCCGAGGCCACGCCGCTGAAGAACGCGCCGATATTGCAACCGAAGGCGAGACGCGCGCCATAGCCAAGCAAGAGGCCGCCGACAAGCGCGGCCAGCGCGAAGCGTGGCGGCATGCGCAGGCTGGGGGCGAATTTGCCCGCCAAGCCCGCCGCCAGGAGCGCGCCGACGACGATGCCGAAATTCATCACCGAGGTGGTGTCGAGGATGACGCTGCGCTCGAGCGCGCGCGCGGCCGCCGGATACTGCCAATAGGTCCAAGCGCTCATGTCGATACCGGCGGCGTCGAACAGTTTCGCGCCCCACAGCGTGAAGCCCCAGGTGATGCCCCACGGCCGGCCGGCGAGCAAAAGGGTCGCGACGTTCAGCAGCGCCAAGGCCAGCGCGCCCCAAAACAGCGGCCAGCGGCCGCGCTAGAGCCGGCGCAGCGCAGGGTCGGATGCGGCCGCGGGCCGCTCGAGGCTGCCGTGGCGCCGCCGCTCGACATAGACGGTGAGCAGCACAATGGCGCCGATGAAGGCGAGCTGGCTGGCCAGGCCGCCGGTCCAGCCCAGTTCGCGAAACACCGAGATCGGCGCCAGCTTCGGCGCCGCCAGCCACCACGGGACGTGGGCCGTGCCGATCACCGAGCCGGCGATAAAGCCCACCAGCGTCAGCACCATGCGCGTGCTGCCGCCACCCACCGTGAAGAGGGTGCCGGAGGCGCAGCCGCCGCCCAACTGCATGCCGACGCCGAACAGGAAAGCGCCGACGATCACCGAGACGCCGACCGGCGCGAGGGCGCCGCCGAGGGGTTGGCCAAACGCTTGGCCGGCGGCGAGCAGCGGCGCGAAAATCGCGCTGGCCACGGCGAGCATGAGCATTTGCGCGCGCAGGCCCGTGCCGCGTCCATCGGCGACGAAGCGGCGAAAGGCGGAGGTAAAACCGAACAAGGCGTGGTAAAGCGCGATCCCGAGCGCCCCGCCCACCAGGTAGAGCGCCGCCTGGCGGCCGTCCACGGCGTCGCTCAGATAGGCCGCGCCGGCCGCCAGCAGGAGACCCGCCAACGCGATCACGAGCGTCTGGGGCCGGGCGGCGCGGCTCTGGGGCCGGGCAGCGCGGCTCTGGGGCCAGCGATTGAGATCGGTTTTCACGACAGTACTATCGGTATCCGTCGCCGCCCTGACCAATAACTTTCTGTTGAGGGCGGCGTGTTCGCCGGCCGCAATTGCTACCAGACGAGGGTCGCGATCGCGGCGGTCGGCTGGGCCGCCGCGCGCGCGCAGGCCGCTTCCAGCGCCGCCTTCTCCGGCGGCGTCTTACGATCGATGCCGAGCGCGTCGGCCAACAGACCGCCGGTCACCAGCAACGAATCGATGCCGGCGGCCTGGGCGCCGCGGATATCGGTCTCCAGCCCGTCCCCGACGGCAAGGACCCGCCGCCGGTCGCCGACCCCGAGGCGCTCCAGACAGAGCGCATAGACCTCGGGATAGGGTTTGCCGACATAATCGACCGGGCCGCCGAGTTCGGCGTAGCGCGCGGCCAGCGCGCCGGCGCAGAGTTCGCGCACGCCCAGCCGAATCACCAGCCGGTCCGGGTTGACGCAAACCATCGGCAAGGCGCGCGCGGCGGCCTCGCGCAGCACCGGCTCGTAATGCCCGAGGCTGGCGCGGGGTCCTTCCAGGCCGATGGCGAGGAGAAAATCCGCCTCGCCGACGCTCGCGACGCCGCGGTAGTCCAAGCCCTGCAAGAGGTCTCCGTCGGCCGCCGGCCCGAGCAGATAATAGGCGCCGCCGAGATCGTCCAGCGGCGGGCGCCGCCGGCTGGCGAGCGCCAGCCGCGCCGCTTCGCCCGACGACACCACCGCGTCGTAATGCGCGTCGGGCACGCCCTTTTCCCGCAGCACCGCCGCCACGCGGTCGGCGCGCCGCGGTGCGTTGGAGAGAAACGCCACGCGCTTGTCCGCCC
>JAUVWK010000143.1 GCA_030604165.1 Alphaproteobacteria bacterium
AAATTGTCGCGCGCGCTCAAATTCGGATCGGATCTCTACCAATAGGTGCTCACGTTCACGTAGCTCGTCGATGAGTGCTTTGAGCAAGGGCTCCGAAAGATATCCTTCACTCGCGAGGAGTACGGCCGTTTCCGTCTCGGAGTATTCCTCGAGAATGCGCTCGTACATTCGTACGGCTTTCCAGCCATGATCGACACACCGTATCAGCGTCGCCAGCTCACGGACATCAATGACGGACAGCAAGTTTTGCGACAACTCCTGAAAACTGCCGGGCGATCCCATTGCATTCGCGACCGGTAACTCCTCGCACGGCCCCGAGCGCCACACCTTGTGCGCCTCGACGTAAAGCCGCCTGGCTTCAGCTTCGCGATCCTGCGCGGCCACGGCGGTCGATGCGGCGACACCGGCAATAATTGCGGTCAACATTGCCACCCGCAACAGGGTCAGCAACGTCGGACGATTGAAGGCTGTCTCCGAGCTTTGTTGCCCATGCGAGCCCTCGGCACGAATGCCGGGACCGGTAGACATCGCGTTGTCGCAGCTTGCGACAAACATGGCCCTGCTTCGCCTAAGCATAGCGAAGAGGATAACCCTTACCCATAATTGCACCAATAGATGGAGTGTTAGGAGGGACTGGCAAGCACAGAGCGTTTCTACGGCTCGCTAGTAGGCGTTGCATTCAGCCAGGCTACGCCTACGCCGAGAAGGCTGGCGCCGGTTGATCGCCGCGCCTAGGGCCGAGACCTGGCCGCAAGCGCTCCTGATTTGGCGGCTATTGCGCGCCCGGCGTGTCGGTTGGAACCTCGGGCACGGCCGCGGCTTGCCGCTCGCGCCAGCGGTCCAGCGCCTCGGCCACGTCCGGGTCGCCGAGCGCCAGGATGGCGGCGGCGAACAGCGCCGCGTTGATGGCGCCCGGCTTGCCGATGGCGAGCGTGCCCACGGGCACGCCGCCCGGCATCTGCACGATCGAGAGCAGGCTGTCGAGGCCCTTCAAGGCCTTGCTTTCCATCGGCACGCCGAGCACCGGCAGCGGTGTCAACGCCGCGGTGACACCGGCCAAATGCGCGGCCCCGCCGGCGCCGGCGATAATCACCTTGAGGCCGCGTTCGCGCGCCGTCGTGGCGTAGTCGCTGTGGCGCCGCGGTGTGCGGTGGGCCGAGACGATGCGGGTCTCGAACGGAATTCCGAGCGCCTCGAGGGTCTTGGTGGCATGGCGCATGCAATCCCAATCGGACTGGCTGCCCATGATGATGCCGACGACGGGGGGCGTTTCAGCCATTGGCGCGACCTCCTCTTGGGCGCGATCTTCTCCGGCGAGTCGCGATGCGGCGCGCCGCGATGGTAGGGGCAGGCCCGGTTCAAACAAAGTCCTTTTTCGGGTCTTGGCCGAGGTTCTCCGGGGCCAAGGTTCTCCCGGGCGCTGTTGGCGGCCTCGAAGGTCCTGTGATACAAGATCGCCGATCGTGACGAGGAGCATCGTCTTCAATCCAACGATGGCAGGCGGCAGTGGACCATGAAGGTTGACGGCCCCAAACCGCCGAAAACGGGCCGCGCGCGCTCGGCACGCTCGGCGTCGGAGCGGGCCGGCGAGGCCGCGGCCGGTGGCCGGTTCGTGGTCGATTCCGCTTCGGTTATGGGGATTCCCGAGCCGGAGCTCACGCCCAAGGTGCGCAGCGCGCTCATGGGGCTCATGGAGGAGGTGGCCCGGCTCCGCGACGAGCTCGAGCGCAGCCACGCCCGCATCGAGCATCTCGAGCGTCTCGCCGACCAGGATTCGCTGGTGCCGGTCTATAACCGGCGCGCCTTCGTCCGCGAGCTGACCCGCGCCATTTCCATGACCGAACGCTACGGCAATCCGAGCACGGTGATCTATTTCGACGTCGACGGCATGAAGCGCATCAACGACAGCCTCGGCCATACGGCGGGCGATGCGGCGCTCGCCCGCGTCGCCGAATGCCTCAAGGAGAACGTGCGCGATTCCGATGTCGTCGGGCGCCTCGGCGGCGACGAGTTCGGCGTCATCCTGTTCCAGGCCGATACCGAAATGGCCCGCAGCAAGGCGACCTTGCTGGTCGAGAAAATCGAGAGCCAACCCCTGGTCTTCAACGATGACGAGATCCCGCTGACCGTGGCCTACGGCGCCTATACGTTCTCCGGAAAAGAGGACGCGGGCCAAGCGCTCGCGGCCGCCGACGAGGCGATGTACGCCCGCAAGCGCGACCCGAAGGATAAAGATTAGGCGGGTCTGAGCGCACGCCAATTCGGCCCGCCCCACCCCAGCCCGTTCCCCGCCAGGCGGGCCCCGCCACCGGTGATTCGCCACGGGCGACTGGAAAGAGGTATGGGTAAGCTCCGCCGGAGCGGAAACCGCTCTATCTGCCAGCCGAGCGCTGGCTGTGCCGCTTCGCCGGGCGGTGGCGCGCGCCCGAGCGCTGTTACGCGATTATGTTGGGAACCAGTGCGCTCTCAAGCTGGGCGATTTCGTCCTTGAGCACTAGTTTTCGCTTTTTGAGTCGTCGGAGTTGAATTTCATCGCTATCCAACTCCACAGCAAGGCGGCCAATAACTTCGTCCAAATCACGGTGTTCGATACGCAACTCGATGAGTTGATTTGTAGCTATTTCCTGATCCATCGCTACTCCAGTTGACAAGGTGACGACGAATTAGCCACCTAAAACCCTACCAGACCGGTCACCGAATTGCCATCGCCAATTCTTCCAAAATGGCGGCGTCTAGTGCGTTGTAAGAAGGGGAGGACAGGTCATAAATGACTGATTCTCTTTGGGATTACGCTTTGACGGTTTATCGGCGGCCCGATGTGGAGCGAGCCTGCCTGGCGCTGCAGGCGAATCTTGAAGTAGACGTCGATCTGCTGCTGTTCTGCTGCTGGATGGGCGCCCGGCAGGCGGAGGCCATCGACGACACGGACTTGGCCCGGGCACGCCGGGCCGTTGGCCGTTGGCAGGACGAGGTGGTGCGGCCGTTGCGCGCCGCGCGCACGCAACTCAAGATAGAAATAGCCGATCTGCCGCTCGAGAGCCTGGGCGAGGCCGCGCGCCGCCTGCGCACCCACATCGCGGCGCACGAGCTGGAGGCCGAGCGCATCGAGCTCGCGGTGCTCGCGCATCTGGCCGAGGATCTCGGCGCGGGCGATTCTGGTTCGGCCGGATCGCCGGCTGCCGCGGCCGCCAATCTTGTCGCTTACGTCGCCTCAGCTAGGCGGGCGCCGGCGCCGGACGACTGGGCGGCGCTCGCCACCCTCTTGGCCGGCGCGTTTCCCGGGGAGACGGTCGTAGCCGCGCGCGCTGTCTTGGCAAAAGCGCGCAAAAGCGGCGCCACGGCGCCCGGTTAACAGGCGGCGTCTCGGCTGGGCTGTGGCTACCTCGTAAGATTGGCTTCCGCGGTGTGGTTATTCTTGGTCCGATATGGCAAGCTACGGCACTAGGCTTAGGGGGGCCGTACGGCGGCAGGGAAACGCGCGATCCACGAAAGCGACACAGGATTCTATGTATTGTAGGCACCATCGCACGACCGCAAATATTGAACTCGGATTCGACGATTATTTGGCCACTCTCGCTGCCCGGCACGCCAACTTCGAAAAAGCCATTCAGGATGAAATTCGGCGCCCGGCGCCGGATTGCCTCTGGCTGAGCAACCTCAAGCGGCGAAAACTAAGGGTCAAAGAGGAAATCGAGAGCCTCCGGCAGGCGGAGACGAGTACGCGTCGCGCCTCGCAGGCGTAGCGCTTTTTCCCACTCGCGTGGAACAGCACCGGCCCGCTCCCCCTCCCGGCCGCCCCAAGCATATGCTGCCATGGGTGGCCGGGAGGGGGAGCGGGCCGGTGCCGCCTAAACGGAAAGCGCTCTAGCCGCGCAGCCGCTGGATGGTTTGCGTGGTGCTGAAGCCGGGCTCGTTTTCGGCGATCAGCACCGCGCCGCCATAGGATTGGACGAGTTCGCCGCCGACCACCCGATCAACGGTGTAGTCGGAGCCTTTCACCAGGATATCGGGCTTGAGCCCCTCGATCAGCCGCATCGGCGTGTCTTCGCCGAAGATCACCACCAGATCCACGGTCTCGAGCGAAGCGAGCACCTGGGCCCGCGCGCCCTCCGATTGAACCGGGCGGTCGTGGCCCTTGAGGCGGCGCACGGAGGCATCGCTGTTGAGCCCGATAATCAGGCGGTCGCAGGCGGCGCGGGCTTGGCGCAACAGCGAAATATGGCCGGGGTGGAGCAAGTCGAAGCAGCCGTTGGCGAAGCCGATCCTGACGCCGTCCGTGCGCCACGCCGCGGCCAATTCGAGCGCCGCCGGCAGCGGCACGATCTTGGCTTCCGACGAGGACAAATCGCTCGCCCGCACGGCCCGCAGCAGATCGGCCGCGTGGACCACCGCGGTGCCCGCCTTGCCGACCACCACGCCGGCCGCGGTGTTGGCAAGCGCCGCCGCCTCGATCAGGTCCACGCCTTGGCCCAGCGCCGCGGCCAGGGTGGCGATCACCGTGTCGCCCGCGCCGGAGACGTCGTAGACCTCGCGCGCCTGCGCCGGCAGGTGCTCGACGCGCCCGTCCGAGGAGACCAGCGTCATACCTTCTTGGCTGCGGGTGATCAGGGCCGCGCCTAGCTCGAACTTGATGATCAGGCGCCGCGCCGCGGCCACGACGGCCTCGTCGCCCGCGACCGTCTCGCCAAGCGCGGCGGCCAGTTCGGCGCGGTTCGGCGTGATCACGCTGGCGCCGCGGTAGCGCTCGTAGTCGCGCCCCTTGGGGTCCACCACGACCGTCTTGCCGGCGTGCCGCGCCAGCGCCAGCAAGGTGCTGGAGAGCTCGCCGGTGAGCACGCCCTTGGCGTAGTCCGAGAACACCACGACGTTGCAGTCCGGGATCACGTCCGCGGCCATGCGCCGCAGCGTCTCGACGGTCCTTTGGCCTAGGGCTTCCGTGGTTTCGCTGTCGGCGCGCAGCAATTGCTGACCCTCGGCCACGAAGCGCGTCTTTTCGGTGGAGGCGCGGCCGCGCTCGACCAGGAGGTGCGGCTCCACGCGCGCTTCGCGGCCCACCATGGTGGTCAGGGTGCGGCCGACCTCGTCGTCGCCGACCACCGACAGCAGGCATGCCTTTGCCCCGAGCGAGACCAGATTGCGCACCACGTTGCCGACACCGCCGAGCATGGCTTCGTCGCGCCCGATGCGCAGCACCGGCACCGGCGCTTCCGGCGAGGTCCGCTCGACCGCGCCATAGATGAAGCGGTCGAGCATCAAGTCGCCGACGCACAGCACTTGGCTGTCGCCAAGGCTTTCGATATGAGAGGCGAGAACCGAGGGGTTGATCATACCCTGCGCTTCAAGGGTTGGTCAGGCCGCCGAGCGCGCAAACCATACAAGATTATCGCCGGCCCTCCTATCCAAATTGCGCCGGGCCGCCGTCGGGGGGTCAGTTTGACACGGGCCTCACCAGGGGTGCGAGGTGCCTAGAAAAAGGGCGTTTGATGAAGAATTTGCTAACCATTGTCGCCGCGGCCGCGTTGTCCGCGACCCTGCTCATGGCCGGCAGCGGTTTCGCCGGTCAGGCCGCCGCCGGCGACATCCAGGTGGCAGAGGCGTGGGCCCGGCCCTCCATCGGAACCGCGCGCCCAGGTGCGGCCTATCTGACGATAACCAACACGGGCTCGGCCGACGATCGATTGCTCGGCATTGAAAGCCCCGTGGCGAAGCGCGCGGAGGTGCACCTATCCTTCATGGTCGAAGGCGTCATAAAGATGCGCCCGGCCGGTCACATCGAGCTCCCGCCCGGCGCCAGCGTCAGGCTCGCGCCCGGCGGCTTCCACGTCATGCTCATGGTCCTGCAAAAAGAGCTCGTCGAGGGTGAGAGCTTTCCGCTCACGCTGACGTTCGAGCGCGCCGGCAGCGTGACCGTCGCTGTCGCCATCGCCATGCATGGCGCGGCACACACGCACGATTCACATGAGTAGACGATGAAACAATGAGCGGGACTCTCGCGCTTCCGACGGCGGGCGAGTACGTCATGCACTTCGCATTCGGCCAGGGTCCGGAAAAGATGGCGGAGCTGATACGAAAGCGGCTCGAATAGGCTGGCGAAATTTTTGCCGGGCATCGATCCCCGCTTGAACCGCGCCAGCCCGCTTGCTCCGGCCGTGCCGGCGCGCCACAATCGGCGCACACGGAGGGGCGATGGCGACTAGGGCGAGCTGGAAGTCGATTTATCAGGAGCGGCTGACGACGGCGGACGAGGCGGTGAGCCGCCTGCGGCCGGGGCAGCGCTTGATCCTGCCGACGCTGGCCGGCGCGCCGCCCGCCCTGGTCGCGGCGCTTGGCGCGGCGGCGCGCGCGGGCACCTTGCCCAAGGTGCGGATCAGCGCCATCCTCGCCGGCCCCGACATCGCCACGCATCTGCACGACCCGAAAATCGCCCATTGTTTCGAATGGGATAGTCTGTTTTGCGGCGGCAGCGATCGGCCCGGCGTGTTCGAAGGCGTCTATGACATGACGCCCATGCATTTCGGCCAGATGCCCCGCATCATGGCCCGCGATATGGCGGTCGGCGCGGTCATGACCTTGGTCTCGCCACCCGACGCCGAGGGCTATATGAGCCTCGGCATCAGCATCGATTACACCAAGTCGCTGATCGACGCGGTCGGGCTTCGGGTGGTCGAGGTCAACCCCAACGTGCCGCGCGTATTCGGCGATTGCCAGGTGCACGTCTCGGCGGTGGATGCCATCGTCGAAAGCGACGCCGCCATGTTCGAGCTGCCCAACCCGCCCATGACGCCGGAGGACGAGCGCATCGGGCAGTTTATCGCCGAGCGCATTCCCGACGGCGCCACCATTCAGCTCGGCTACGGCGCCGTGCCGAGCGCGGTGGCGCTGAGCCTCAAGGACCACAAGCATCTCGGCATTCATACCGAAATGTTCGTCGACAACATGCGCTATCTGATGGAAGCCGGCGTGGTCGACAATTCGCGCAAGAGTTTGCACCCCGGCAAGACGCTTTATACCTTTTGCGCCGGCACGCGCGAGACCTACGAATTCCTGC
>JAUVWK010000027.1 GCA_030604165.1 Alphaproteobacteria bacterium
ATGCGCAGTTGCGCGATCATCGAACCGAGGTCGAGTTGGATAAGCCGCTGTCCTTCCTCAAGCAACGTGCCGTCGGGCGCGAAGACGCGCCGGGCCTCCCGATCCTCCAAGACCCTGTCGGCGGCGAGCGAGAGGTCGTGGGCAAAAGCGCGCGAGACCGGATGCCCGAACCGAGCATAAGCCTCGGCCGGCGCCAACAGTCGCGCCCAGCGAAGCCGACCATAGCGCGATTGCAAGGCGTACATTCCCCGAACCGCGCTGGGCACGGCGCTCGGGTCGGTGGCGTCGGGCGCGACCTTGCCCGAGGACGTGACGGGGCCCAAGGGCGCGACGGGCAAGAAATCCAGCGTTTCCGTCACGTCGCCTTCGTCCTCGTCGGGCCGGTAGATCAGGCAGGCGCCGCCCGCGCCCAGGCCGGCCTTGGACGGATAGGTGACGGCAAGCGTAAAATAGAGCGCCACGGCGGCATCGGCGGCGGAGCCTCCGGCGCTGAACACGTCACGCGCCACGATCACGGCGTGCGGCTCATCGGCCGCCACGCCGCCGAAGAAATTCGGCGCCAGACCGAAGCCCGCCAGCGGCAAGTTTTCGACCGAGCTACAGCCCGCGAGAACCAAAAGCATCAGCGCGGCGACGGCGCATTGACGGAAGCCGCGGCACGGCTTACGTAACAGGGCAATCGTGGGAGGAGTTCCCGTGGCGTTTCGCATTATTCGCGTGATCGTTTTAGCCTTTGCATCAGCAGGTTATATGTTGATGTTCAACCCGGTCGCGACGGCGCAAGGGCTCGCCCTGATCCGGGATGCGGAAATCGAAAATACCATCCGCTCCTATTCGACGCCACTGTTCGCCGCCGCCGGCCTCGACGCCAACGCGGTCGATGTTTACCTCGTCAATGACAAACGCCTCAATGCGTTTGTCGCCGGCGGCATGAATTTGTTCATCAACACCGGGCTCCTGCAGGCCAGCGATACGCCCGGCGAGGTGATCGGCGTGATCGCCCACGAGACCGGCCATATCGCGGGCGGTCATTTGGCGCGCACCCATGACGCAATACGAGGCGCCACGGCCAAGGCCATTCTCGCCTTCATCTTGGGGGCGGCCGTGATGGCGACCGGCGCGGGCCAGGCCGGTGCCGCGATCATGGGCGCCGGTGGGGCTATCGCGCAGGGCACGCTGATCCGCTACACCCAGACCCAGGAACAGGCGGCGGATCAGGCGGCCGTGCGTTATCTCGAGGCGACCGAGCAATCGGCCGAGGGCTTGCTCGACATGTTCGGCCGGCTCGAGGATCAGGAGCTTCTGGTCGCCGCTCGCCAGGACCCCTATGTGCGCTCCCATCCGCTGACCCGCGAACGCATTCGATTTGTCGAGAACCACGTTCAGACCTCGCAATATTCCGGGCAGCCCGAATCGCCGGCGCGGCTCGAGCGCCACAGCAGAATGGTCGCGAAACTGCGCGCCTTCCTGGAAACGCCGGCCCGGGCCTTGAAAGCCTTTCCCGCAAGCGACGACAGCCTCGAGGCCCGCTACGGCCGGGCGATCGCTTACTACCGCATTCCGGACCTGGGCCGCGCCTTGGCCGAACTCGACACTCTCCTCGTCGAACGCCCCGACGACCCCTACTTTCACGAGCTCAAGGGCCAGGTCCTGTTCGAGAACGGACGCGTGGCCGAAGCCATCGCGCCATACCAACTGGCGGTGCGCCTGCGTGGCGACGAGCCGTTGTTGAGACTGGGGTTGGCCCGGGCGCAAATCGAAACGGGCGAACCGGCGCTCAACCGGGCCGCGATCGAGCATCTGCGGGAGGCCGTCCGTATCGATCCCACCTACGCGCCCTACCTGCATTTTCTGGGCATCGCTTATGGCCGTGACGGACAGATCGCCCTGTCGTCTCTGGCGCTTGCCGAAGAGGCGCTGCTGCGCGGCGACCTGCCGAAGGCCAAGGTCATGGCGGAGCGGGCCAAGGACGGCCTGCCGAGCGGCTCGCCGCCGTGGCTGCGCGCCGCGGACATCGTCAACGCCGCGGACTCCCGCTCTTAAGCGCGATTTCAGTTTGAACGGCAGTGGAAAAAAAGCCCTAAATGAGTCCGCCAAGCGGCGAGGACGGGTCGGCGTAGAGTTTGCGCGGCATGCGGCCCGCCAAGTAGGCCTGCCGGCCCGCTTCGATCGCCGCCTTCATGGCGCGCGCCATGAGCACGGGATCCTTGGCTCCCGCGATGGCCGTGTTCATGAGCACACCGTCGCAGCCTAGCTCCATGGCCACCGTCGCGTCGGACGCCGTGCCAACGCCGGCGTCTACCAGCACGGGCACCTTGCATTGCTCGACGATGAGGCGGATGTTCACCGGGTTCTGTACGCCGAGACCCGAGCCGATGGGCGCGGCCAGCGGCATGATCGCGCAACAACCGAGATCTTCCAGACGCTTGGCCATGATGGGATCGTCGGAGCAGTAGACCATCACGTCGAAGTCTTCCTTGATCAGCGTTTCGGCAGCGGTCAGCGTCTCGGTCATGTGCGGATAAAGCGTCACCTCGTCGCCCAACACCTCGAGCTTGACCAGGTTCCAGCCGCCGGCTTCGCGGGCCAAGCGCAGGGTTCTCACGGCATCCTCGGCCGTATAGCAACCGGCCGTGTTGGGCAAATAGGTGTATTGCTTCGGATCGACATAGTCGATCAGCATGGGCGCGGTCGGGTCGGTAACATTGACCCGGCGCACGGCCACGGTAACGATCTCGGCGCCCGAGGCCTGCAAAGCCTGCGCGGTCTGCTCGAAATCCTTGTACTTGCCGGTGCCGACCAGCAGGCGCGAACGATAGTGCCGGCCAGCCACGAGCCAACTGTCGTCGTCGCCCTCCGCCGCCGGCGCGACGCTGGCGTCACCGCCGATGAAATGCACGATCTCAAGCCGATCGCCCTCCGCGACACCGGTTTCAGCGTAAGCACTCTTCGGCACGATCTGCAAATTCCGCTCGACCGCGATCTTGCGCGGATCGAGACCGAGCTGCTCGAGCATGCCACCGACGGTCAGCGGCCCATCGAATTCCCGTGTTTCGCCGTTGATCTGAAGGCGCATCATGGCTGTTCCGTGGCTCCAAGCACTGCCTCTGCCGCAACCAGGCGCGGCCTCTGGGCAAGCGTCATTATCAAGAGTATTGGTGAGCGGCCGGCCGTTTTCAACCGGGACGGCGCCCTGCCGCCGCGAGCCCCACGAGCCCCCCTCAGCCGTTGCCCCGGAGGCCCCGGCTGTGGTAGGAGGCTCCGCGCCGTTCCGCTCCACTATCACGATGATGGCCGATGGCACGCAAGATCTTGATATTAAATGGACCGAACCTCAATATGTTGGGGACTCGCGAGCCGGAAATCTATGGTCGCGAAAGCCTCGACGACGTCCGCAGATTATGCGAAAGTCGGACTCAGAAATCCCGGACTGCGGTGGACTTTCGTCAAAGCAACGACGAAGGGGTGCTGGTCGGGTGGATTCAAGAGGCGCGCGGGCGCTTCGACGGGCTCATCCTCAATGCCGGCGCCTACACCCACACTTCGATTGCCATCTTGGACGCGTTGCGGGGCCTTGAAATTCCGATTGTCGAAGTTCATTTGTCGAACATCTTTCGACGCGAGCCTTTTCGGCACACATCGTACGTTTCCCAGGCCGCCCACGGTGTCATATGCGGCTTTGGGTCCGAGGGCTACGGGTTGGCGATTGACGCGCTGAGCAAGCTGCTCGATGAGGGATAAGCCGATGGCGGTAAATCTGCCTTTGGAGAAACGCGAATTTCAACGGCGTGGCGCCGACGTGGATCTGATCCGCGAGTTGGCCGCTCTGCTCGACGAAACCGGATTGACCGAAATCGAAATCGGCGAAGGCGATCAGCGGATCCGGGTCGCGCGGGCACCGGCGCCGCAATCGGTCTACGTGTCGGAACAGCCCGCTGCCGCCGTTTCCGAGGGTCCGCTCGCTCGGGTCGAGGAGCCGGCGGCCCAGGACAGCGCTATCGATGCAAGCCATCCGGGCGCGGTGACGTCGCCAATGGTGGGCGCCGTCTATCTCGCACCCGAGCCGGGCGCGCCATCGTTCGTTTCGGTCGGCGACGCCGTGAGCGAAGGGCAGACACTGTTCATCGTCGAGGCCATGAAAACCATGAACCCGATCCGCGCCCCCCGCAGCGGCCAAGTCGTGCGCATCCTGGTCGAAAATGGAGCACCCGTCGAGTATGGCGAGGTGCTGTTGGTCCTCGGATAGCCGCGCCCCCTTGCACGCTCCGACGTAGCCACGATGTTTGACAAGGTCTTGATCGCCAACCGGGGCGAGATCGCCGTGCGCGTTCACCGCGCCTGTCGCGACCTTGGCATCCACACGGTCGCGGTTCATAGCACCGCGGACGCCGAGGCCATGCATACCCGGTTGGCCGACGAATCTGTCTGTATCGGCCCGGCGCCGGCGAGCGACAGCTACCTCAATATTCCGGCCATCATCGCGGCGGCGGAAATCACCAACGCCGATGCGATCCATCCCGGTTACGGATTCTTGTCCGAGAACGCCAACTTCGCGAGCATCGTCGAAGAGCACGGCTTCACCTTCATCGGCCCAACACCGGCGCACATCAGCTTGATGGGCGACAAGGTGCGAGCAAAAGAAACCGTGCGCGATCTGGGCTTGCCCGTGGTCCCGGGCTCCAACGGGCCGGTCGCCGACGAGGCGGAAGCGCTGAATGTGGCCGCCGAAATCGGCTATCCGATCCTGGTCAAGGCCGTGGCCGGCGGCGGCGGCCGAGGCATGAAGCGGGTGGACGAGGCGAGCGGCCTGCTCGAGGCCATGGCCGGCGCCCGCGCCGAAGCGCAGGCCTCCTTCGGCGACGGCACCATTTATCTGGAAAAATGCATCGAAAACCCGCGTCATATAGAGATCCAGGTGTTGGCCGACCAGTTCGGCGCGGTGGTTCATTTAGGCGAGCGGGACTGCTCGCTGCAACGCCGGCACCAGAAGATTCTCGAGGAGGCTCCCTCGTCCGCGCTCAATGAGACCGAGCGCCAGGCGATCGCCGCGCGCGTCGTCGAGGCAGTCCGCGCCCTCGGTTATCGCGGCGTTGGAACGCTCGAGTTCCTTTACAAGGGCGGGGCGTTCTATTTCATCGAGATGAACACCCGCATTCAGGTCGAGCATCCGGTCACCGAAATGATCACCGGCATCGATCTGGTGCGCGAGCAAATCCGTGTCGCGGCCGGCGCGCCGCTCGGCTACCAGCAGTCCGATATCCGCTTCAACGGCCACGCGATCGAGTGCCGGATCAACGCCGAAAATCCGGACACCTTCCAGCCCTCTCCCGGCCTCATCAGCAGCTACCACACACCCGGCGGACTCGGGGTCCGGGTGGATTCGGCGGTTTATCAGGACTATCGGGTACCGCCCTACTACGACAGCCTGATCGGTAAGGTGATCGTGCACGGTTCGACCCGTAACGAGTGCCTGATGCGGCTTCGCCGCGCCTTGGAGGAGTACGTCATCGCGGGCGTGGAA
Source organism: Alphaproteobacteria bacterium (assembly GCA_030604165.1). Classification (GTDB taxonomy): domain Bacteria; phylum Pseudomonadota; class Alphaproteobacteria; order UBA828; family UBA828; genus JAUVWK01. Next base: position 5,522 of record JAUVWK010000027.1, read on the forward strand.
ACCACCATCCCGCTACACCTGAAACTGCTTTCGGTGCCGGACTTCGCCAATGGCCTCTACGATATCCACTGGCTCGAGCGCTTCATCGGCGAAACCTGAGCGACCGCCGCTTATCTGCTAAGTTATAGACGATGATCGCGTTGACCCCCGATCTCGTGTTGAAGGCCTACGCCTGTGGGGTTTTTCCCATGGCCGATGGCAAGGACGATCCGGGCGTGTTCTGGATCGATCCGGATTGGCGCGGCATTCTGCCGCTCGACGAATTTCGCGTTCCCCGCCGCCTCGCCCGCACTGTTCGCTCGGCCCGCTTCGAAATCACCGTCGATCAAGCGTTCGACGCGGTGATTCGGGGCTGCGCCACGCGCACGCGGCGGCGGCGCGAGACCTGGATCAACGACGCCATTCGCCAGGTTTATGCCACGCTCCATGCGCGGGGCTTCGCGCACAGCGTGGAGTGCTGGCGCGGCGACCAAATCGTGGGCGGGCTCTATGGCGTCGCTCTCGGGGCAGCCTTCTTTGGCGAGAGCATGTTCAGCATCGAGCGCGACGCCAGCAAGGTGGCGCTGGTGCACTTGGTCGAACGCTTGCGGGTCGGCGGCTACACGCTGCTCGATACGCAGTTCGTCACCCGGCACTTGGTCAATTTCGGCGCGGTCGAGATACGGCGCGCGGACTATCTCGAACAGCTCAACGAGGCGCTGGAGCGGCAGGCGACCTTTTATCCGGACTCGTTGGGGCGGGTCTGCGGCAGCGGCACGAATTTGCAGTCCAGCACCCAGATGTCGTAGACCGGGTGTTCCAGCGCGGACAGCCCCGGGGTCGAGGCGAACATCCAGCCGCTAAACAGCTGTTTGGCGGGCTCGCCCCGCCGAACCTCCCAAATCTCCAGGAACGCGGTGCTCTCGGGCGGCTCTTCCGGCGGTGTCTTGTAACAGGCGCGCACGGTGATCTCGATCGTGCCGAAGCGCACGGTCTGGTCCAGCGGGGCGTCGAACTCGGAGACCCGCGCGGTCACCTTGTCGAGCGCCTGAAGCACGGCGGTCATGATGTCGGCCTGGGCCACGGCCGGAGACAAGAACGCCATCGCGGCGAAGAGGCCGAAGGCAATTCTCCAACCCCGTCCCGCCCCGGTCTGCCGGCGCGGATACCTCTCGCTCGCGGGTCGGGCGCTGCGTCGGCCGATCACCTAGTCCGCGCCGCGCATCAACTCGTCCACCCGGGTGAACTTCGCCGAGACCTCGTGGCCCTCGACCGTGGCGACGCCGCTCCGGGTATGGGCGAAGACGATAAACAGGCGGTGACCGCGAGCACGGCGCCGCCCATCAGGGTTTCGACGAAACTCCTCGACATTGCGGCGAACACTCCATTGGCGCGAGACCCGGCCGGGGCGATGCGGGCCGGAACGAATCGGACCCAAGCATCGTCATAATTCCCCGCATTGGCAAGAGTGCGTTCGCCCTGGCAAGAACTGCGCGGGAGCGACTTAATCCTGCGTTACTCTTCGTCGCTCTCCGCCGCGCCATCGAGCGGCGGCCGGCGCTCGGCCCAGGGGCGCGCCGCCTCGTAGGCCGCCGCGGCACGAAAAATATCGGTTTCGCTATTGATCCGCGCCACCATTTGCAGGCCGATCGGCAGGCCGTCCGAGGTGAAGCCCGCCGGGATGGAGGCCGCCGGCTGGCCCGTCAAGTTGAACGGATAGGTGTAATAGACCCAAGAAACGATGTTGCGTCCGGGCAGTTCGGGCGGTACGTCGAGGCCGACGTCGATCGGCGGCACCGGGAGCGTCGGCGTCAGCAAAAGATCGTAGTCTTCGAAGAACGCCCGCATGGTCTCGCGAAAGTCGTAGCGCCTGAAGACCTTGGCGTAATAATCTTCGATCGACTGATCCAGCGCGCGCGAGAGCACGTCGACCACGGCCGGGTCCAGCTGCTCGGGCGTCTCGGTCAGCTGGTCCTTCAGCCGCGTGCCGACGCCGGCATAGAATTCCGCCATCCAAAGATCGAGCGGGTCCGCTTCGACGACGCGCTCGACCAGCTCGACGTCGCAACCGAGCTCCTCGAACACCTTCGCCGCCTCCTCCGCGACCGCCAACACCTCGGCCGTCGGATCGGCGTAGCCGAGGGTCGGGCTCCAAGCAATCCGCATGCCCTCCACGGGACGATCGCAGGCGGCGAGAAAATCCGGCACCGGGCCGGCGACGGCGAAGGGGTCGCGTCGGTCATGGCCCGAGATCGCCGTGAGCAGAAGCGCCGCGTCGCGCACCGTGCGCGCCAACGGTCCGACATGGGCCAGCGTCGGGGTCGCCGGGATCGGGAACAGCGGGACCCGGGAAAACTGGGCCTTGATGCCGAACAGGCCGGAGAATGACGCCGGTATTCGGATCGACCCGCCACCATCGGTGCCGAGGGCGAAGGGCGTCAGGCCGGCCGCGACACTGGCCGCGGCGCCGCAACTCGAACCGCCCGGGGTCTTATTCAAGTCCCAGGGGTTCCGCGTGATCCCGGTAAGCGGGCTGTCGCCGACTGCCTTGCAGCCAAATTCGCTGGTCGTGGATTTGCCGATAATACAGCCGCCCGCCGCTTTGGCGCGTTCCACCGCCGGCGCGTCGACGGGCGGAATGTTGTGCGCGAACGCGTTCGAGCCGAAGGTGAAGGGCACCTCCGCCATGGCAATAAGATCCTTGACCGAAAGCGGAAGTCCGTGCAGCAGGCCGAGCTCCTCGCCGGCGGTGACCGCGTCCTCGGCGGCGCGCGCGGCTTCCAGCGCGCGCTCCGGCGTCGCCGTCACGAAGCAATTCAATATCGGCTCCAACGCCTCTTGGCGCGCGAGCGTGTCGTTCATCAACTCGACCGGAGAGATCTCCTTGCTGGCGATCATCCGCTGCAAGTCGAGCGCGCTTCGGTAGGCAAGATCGTCTGCCATGGCCGCCCCGTCTGGTTAGGGTTGCGTCAAATCGCGCCGAGGCTGCGGTCTAGCGTGGTGGGCTCGATGGCCAGGCAGCCGCCGAACCGGCGCGTGATATCGGCTTCGTCGAGCCCCTTGCCGATGACGACCAGTCGTGTCTCGCGCTCGCCCCGCGGCCAGCTCTCGGTATAGGTCGGCGGGCTGAAGGTCGTTTGCACGCCCTGCAGGATCACCGGCCGGTCGACATTGGCGAAACGCACAAGGCCTTTTACACGATACAGGTCCTCGCCGTATTCCTTGCCCAGCGAAAAAAAGAACTCCAGCAACCTGTTCCAGTCGAGCGGCCGTTTTTCGCGCAGGCAAATGGCGCCGATCCGCTCGGTGTGGCTGTGTTCGTGGGCCTGTCCGTGGGTGTGGCCGTCGGTGCCCGCCTCCTCGCCCAGCGAGCCGATCCATTCACTGACCGAATCATCGCGCCGCTTGGGGTCGAACAAATCGAGGTCGATGAGCTGGTCCAGTCCGACCCGGCCAAACGACGTGATTTCCTTCCTGGCGAAGGGATTCAGGCGCTGTACCGTGTCGAGCGCTTGGGCCAAGTGCGCATCGTCCACCAGGTCGCGCTTGTTAAAGATCAGCTTGTCGGCGATGGCAATCTGCTTTTGCGCCTCGTCGTTATCGGCGACCTGGCCCACCACGTGCATGAGGTCGACCACTGTAATAATCGCGTCCAGCCGAAAGGTCAGATCCAGCTTGAGGTCGGTGTAGAACAGCTTGGCGAGCGGCGCTGGGTCGGCGATCCCGGTGGTCTCGATCACGATCTTGTCGAAATCCACCTTGGGCTCGGCCAGTCCCACCTTGCGCATGAACAGCTTGTTCAGGCCGTCGATCAGATCGCCCTGGGCGGCGCAGCAAATACAGCCGTTGGTGAGCTCGAGCATGTCCTCCGAGGTTTTGGCGATCAGGTCGCCGTCGATGCCGATTTCCCCGAATTCGTTGACGATGACAGCGATCTTGCCGGCCTCCGGGTCGGAGAGAATGCGGTTGACCAGCGTGGTCTTGCCGGCGCCAAGAAAACCCGCGAGCAAGGTGATCGGGATGCGCTGATCGACGTCCTTGGAATCAACCGTCGGCATCGACTCTCCTCGACCAGGCGCGGCCTAGTGCCCTAGTCCTCCAGGATGGCCCAGGCGCGCACCGGCGCGCCGCTGCCATCGCCGAGCTTGATAGGCGGACCGTAGAACATGAACTCGCCCTTGCCGACCAGCCCTTCCAGGTTGATCAGCCACTCATAATGGGTGATGCCGCGGTCGCGGCAGACCCGGTGGTTGGGAAACAAATTGTCCGACGGCTTGTCGGTGGACGGACCTTCGACGCCGTGCAGCTTCGAGTTCCGGTCGGCCAGCCAGTGGGTCGCCTCCCCGGTAATGCCGGGATTGCTCCAAACCACCTTGACGTCCGGGTAGTGCCGCTTGTGCAGCCCGGTGCAGAGCAGCACGATATGACCGTCGATCTTGACGCCCGCCTTCTCCTCGGCCTGCTCGAAGTCGGCGACGTCCATGTCGCCGAGGTCCGGGATATGGCGCATGTCGAGGCAGACCGACTTTCCCATGAACATGTCGAGCGGCATGTTATCGACCGTCAGGCCGTCGGGTTTGGTGTGGTAGAAGGCGTCCACGTGGGTGCCGATATGGTCCACCATGCCCATATAGGTGGTGGCGAACGACAGGCGGTCGTTCGGGGTGCCGAGGCCAAAGTCGATCGTTTTGTCGTGCGTGTAATGAGGCACGATCACCGGCCGCTGAAACAATTTGTGCGCCGGCATGTTGTCGGTCAGCGTGAGCGTCAGATCGAGCATCGTTTGAGCCATGTTCCTCTCCCTGAATGGCCTGGCCGGAGTGCCCGGAACCCTGTCGTTGGGGCGGGCAAATGGTGCCCGCGCCTGATTTGGCGCAACAATACCAGTGTGGCGCGGTCATGGCCATATCGCCGGCGCCGAACGGTCGCAGGTCCAAAGCTTCGATTTTGGTGTGGCTTGAGGGGCCGCTACGGCGCCTTAGGCCGTGCCGTCCAGCGCCAGGTAATTGTCCCGGAAACCCGATATCGCCACCAGATTCTGGTAGTCCAGAATCTGCATGGCGTTGGCGTGATAGGCCACCAGGCCCTCCTCGCGCAGCGCGCGCAGCGTGCGGCTCACGTGGATGGTGGTCAGCCCGAGGGCGTCGGCGACATGTTCCTGGCGCAACGGGAAGTCGAAAGTGTTGCCTTGCATGACACCGTTGGCGTTGAGCCGGGCGTGGATATCCAGAATTAGACGCGCCATGCGCTCCTTCGCCGAGCGCCTGCCGAGGTCGGCGAGCCGCTCGTAGGTGCCGGCAATCTCGTGCACGCTAAGGCGCTGATAACGTTGTCTGAGCTCGGATTCGCTCTGAATGAATGCCGCCGTCTCTTCACGGTCGAACACGCAGAGGCGCGCCACGGTCAGGGTTTGCACCGAATAAGACAGCGCCTTCACCGTCAAGACGCCGAGCGTCAGCGGATCGCCGGGGAGCAGAAACGAGAGAATTTGCCGGCGACCGTCGGCCAGTAGCTTGTAGCGAAAGCCCCAGCCGTCGAACAGCGTATAAAACTCCTCCACCGGCTCGTCTTCCCTGAATATCAAGGTTTTGGCCGGCACCAGCCTTTGCCGCAGCCGCAGTCCACGCAGTGCGTCGATAGCCTCGCCGCAGATCGGTGAATACATAACATGCGGACGCCTGGGGCACGCCGCGCAATCCACCGGCGGGACGATTTCCTGATAACTCGTGGGATTGGCGACGTCTTCACGCATGGTCCGTGGGCCCGTTCTTTTTTCTCGTCGCGCGCGGGCGCCGACAATTCGCGTCCGGGCTCGAATCGTCCCTAGCCGAGAGGCGCAATAACGCGCCTCTACAACCCTGTCAAGCCGAAGCTCCGTGTGGACTTAGAATCATCTCAACCTACGGGTGCGGGCACCGCAGCCGGCTGGCGGTTGGCGTCGTGCCTGACACGCCGAGACACGATAACACTTTAATAATATGGGTATTTTCTAATGTTATTGATCTGTGTATCGATTGGGGTGTGGGCGGCACACCGGAATCGCCCCACTATTCATCAGGTGTTTACGGATTCACCCTATTTTGCGGACCGTTGCATGTGAAGAGCGAGGCGCCGGGACTTTCCTGGCGCTGGCTCGAAGGGGGCCAAGGCAAGTCCGACGGTCGCCGTGACGGGGGAACCGCAAGATGCTTAATTTCGTCAAGAACCTCAAGATCAGCACGCGTATTTGGGCGGCATTCGCCGTGCCCTTGATCGCGCTCATCGCCTTCGCGGGCTTCGTAGTGCTCGAGCAGCAGCGTATCGCCTCCGAGATCGGCGACGTGCAGGCGGTCGCCGGGCTGGCGCCCGACGTCAGCGCGCTGGTGCATGAGCTGCAAAAAGAGCGCGGCGCCTCGGCCGGCTTCATCGTCAAAAAGGGCGATCCCACCTTCCGGGAGCGGCTGAACAGCCAGCGCGCCCTCACCGACGAAAAATTGGCGCGGTTCAACGATGTCATGGGTTCGTTCGATTTCGCGGCCTACGGCGAGGCGTTCGAAGGCATGGCCCAGAAGGCCAGCGGCACTGTCGGCAAGCTCGGCGACTCGCGCCAGCAGGTCACCGCCCTCTCCTTCAGCGTCGGCGACATGGCGAAGTATTACACGGGCACCATCGCGAGCCTGCTCGATATCGTCGGCCAGATGGCGATCCTGAGCTCGAACGCCGAGATCTCCAACTCCGTCACCGCCTACATCAACTTGCTGCAGGCCAAGGAGCGCGCCGGCATCGAGCGCGCCATGGGCGCCGGTGGCTTCGGCGCCGGCAGCTTCGCCCCGGCGGTGCACAAGAAGTTCGTCGAGATGATCGCCCAGCAACAGGGCTTCCTCTCGATTTTCAATATCTACGCGACCCAAGGGCAACGGAATTTCTATGCTCAAACCATGCAGGCGCCGGAAGTCGCGGAAGTCGCGCGCCTGCGCAAAATCGGCGTCGATAGCGCCTATGGCGGCTCCACGCAAGGGATCGACGGCGCGGTTTGGTTCGACACCATCACCGGCAAGATCAATCTGCTCAAGACCGTCGAAGACCGTGTTTCGGGCGACCTGCAAGAGCGGGCCGGCGAGATTTCGGGCGCCGCGCAGAAGGGCTTTCTGATCTCGGCCATCATCACGGCGCTCCTGCTCGCGCTCACCGCGGTGATTGTGACCGTGGTCGTGAAAGGCATCACCGGCGGGCTGCACAACATGACCAATGTCATGGCGGCCCTGGCCGATGGCGACAAGACGGTCGAGGTCGTCGGCGCCGAGCGGACCAACGAGCTCGGCAAGATGGCGGGCTCGGTCCAAGTCTTCAAGGACAACGCCATCGAGATGGAGCGCCTCCAGGCCGAGCAGGAGGAGCAGAAGCGCCGGGCCGAGGAGGAGAAGCGCGAGGAAATGCACAAGCTGGCCGATCACTTCGAGGAAAGCGTTCAAGGGGTTGTCGGCACGCTGACCAGCTCGTCCACCCAGATGAAGGCCACCGCCGAGAGCATGGCGAGCACGGCGGAAGAGACGACCGCCCAGTCGGCCGCCGTGGCCGCGGCCTCGGAGGAGGCTTCGGCCAATGTCCAGACCGTCGCCAGCGCGGCCGAGGAGCTCTCCACCTCGATCCAGGAGATCGGCAAGCAGGTCACGCACTCCAACACCATCGCGGGCCAGGCGGTCGAGCGGGCCGACCAGGCGAGCGAGACGGTCGAGAGCCTAAGCCAGGCAGCGCAGAAGATCGGCGACGTGATCGAGCTGATCAACGACATCGCCAACCAGACCAACCTGCTGGCGCTCAACGCCACAATCGAGGCGGCGCGCGCCGGCGAGGCGGGCAAGGGCTTCGCCGTGGTCGCCTCCGAGGTCAAGAATCTGGCCAATCAGACCGGCAAGGCCACCGACGAAATCGCCTCGCAGATCTCCGAGATGCAGGCGGTGACCGAGAAGAGCGTGGAGGCGATCAACAACATCCGTGCCGTCATCGGCGAGATGAGCGAAATCTCCACCTCGGTCGCATCGGCCGTGGAGGAACAGAACGCCGCGACGCAGGAAATCGCCAACAACGTCCAGCAGGCCGCGTCCGGCACGCAGGAGGTTTCCGACAACATCACCGGGGTCAAGCAGGCCGCGGACCAGTCCGGCGAATCCGCGGGCCAGGTGCTCGAGGCGGTGGGCGAGTTGGCCAACCAGTCGGAAGTGTTGCGCACCGAGGTCGAGAAGTTCCTGGGCGGTTTGCGAGCCGCCTGACAATCGAGACCGGGAACCGGGCGAGCACCTATCTCGCCCGGAACCCAAGAGCCATCGCACGCCGGGGCGGCCGTTTCGCCCCGGCGTTTTTTCTTGCCCCCTCCCCTGACGCCGGCCGACGGCCGGTTGCTCGCGCTGGCGTGGCGACCTAGACTCGCTCGCTCGAGGGGTAACGCGCGGGGAGGCGACGATGACGCCCGAGAAAATTCTTGCGACCGAGCCGAAGCTGCTGAGCCAGGCGCAGCGCGAGGCTTATTTCGAGACCGGCTATCTATTGCTCGAGGGCCTCGTGCCCGAGCGCTGGCTGGACCGGCTCGGGGCGGTCACCGAACGCTTTGTCGAGCAAAGCCGGCGCTACGAGCGCTCCGACGATATGTTCGATCTCGAGGCCGGCCATTCGGCCGCCAGCCCCCGCCTACGCCGCCTCACCCAGCCGGTGGAGCATGACCCGGCCTATTGGGAGTTCGCGTCGCAATCGGCGATCGCCGACGTGGCGGAGGACTTGCTCGGCCCCGATGTCCGTTTCCACCACTCCAAGCTCAACTTCAAATGGTCGGGCGGCGGCGAAGAGGTCAAATGGCACCAGGACATTCAGTTTTGGCCGCACACCAATTACAGCGTGCTGACCATCGGCGTCTATCTCGCCGACGTGGACGAGACCATGGGCCCGATGGGCGTCGTGCCCGGCAGTCACGAGGGCGAGTTGTTCGACCTTTACAACGGCGACAATTGGGTCGGCGCCCTCGGTGAGGCGGACCTGGCGCGCGTGCCCCTCGACAAGGCGGTCTACCTCTGCGGCCCCGCGGGCTCGGTGACGGTGCATCACTGCCGCATGGTGCATGGCTCCATGCCGAACCATCATGCGACGCGGCCGCGGCCGTTGCTGCTGAACGCCTATTCCTCGGCCGATGCGCTGCCGGTGACGCCAAACCCGACGCCGAGCCGTTACAACGGCGCGCTCGTGCGCGGCAAGCCGGCACGTTGGGTCGAGTTCGACCCCCGCCCTTGCCTCATCCCGCCGGATTGGTCGGCGGGCTACAGCTCCATCTTCGCGCTCCAGCAGGAGGAAGACACCGCCGCGCCGTCCCTCAGCCGATGATCTCGCCCTCGGCCAGCGCCACCGCGTCGATCTCGATTTCCAGGCTGGAACCGGCGAGAGAGCTTACCTCGACAATACTGTCGGCCGGATAGGGCGGCGTGAAATATCGCTCCCGAAGCGCCACGATCTTCGGGAAGTTGGCCATGTTTTTGAGATAGATATTTACCTTGATGACCTTGGAAAGGTCGGCGCCGCCCGCCCGGAACACGGTGTCGAGATTCTCAAAGCAGCGCTCGGCCTGAGACTCGAAATCGAGGCCGGCTGGCCGCTCGCCCGGGCGGGCATAGGCCACCTGACCCGAGACGAAAATCAACCCGCCGACGCGATAGGCCTGGGCGATCCGCACCGCCTCGTACGGGTCGGCGTCGATCTTGATGCGGACGGCCCGTGCCGCGCCCATGGCGTGAATCCGCGGGCGGTCGCGTTAGCCGACGATCTCACCTTCGGCGAGTGCGATCGCCTCGATCTCGATCTCGAACTCGGGCAATGCGAGCGAGGTAATCTCGACGATCGTGTCCGCCGG
>JAUVWK010000359.1 GCA_030604165.1 Alphaproteobacteria bacterium
CCGGGATCATGCTGCTGGCCTTTGTCGGGCTCGGCGGCGAGCGCACCGACATCTGGGCCCATGTCTGGGGCTTTGCCGTCGGCGGCGTCGGCGGCTTCGCCCTCGCGCTGGCGCGGCTCGAACGCCTCATGCAGAGGCGGAGCTTCCAGCGGCTTTGCGGCGCCCTCGCCGCCGCCCTGTTGCTGCTCGCCTGGCTGCTCGCGCTCTACGCTTGATTGAGGCGGCGGGGGGCCCTCAATCCACCTCCAGCGGCAGCGCGGTTTCGAACTTGATTTGGCGGAGCGCGAAGTTGGAGCGTACTTGTGCGATGCCCTCCGCCTGGAAAATGAAGTCTTCGAGAAAGCGGTCGTAGGCCGAGACGCTGGGCGTCGCGACGCGCAGCAGGATGTCGGCGTCGCCGGTGGTGAAGAAGCACTCCATCACTTCCGGGCGGGCCAGGATCGCGTCGGCGAAGTCCTGGGCCAGCGTCAGGGAATGGCGGGTGAGCGAGATGTGGGCGAAGACGCACTCGCCGAAGCCGATCTTCTTGGGGTCTAGGATCGCCGCATAGCGCAGGATCACCCCGGCCTCTTCCAGCGCCTTGACGCGGCGCCAGCAGGCCGAGGGCGAAAGGCCGACGCGTTTGGCCAGCTGCTGGTTGGTGAGCCGCGCGTTGGCCTGCAGCTCGATCAGAATGCGCCGCTCGTAGGCATCGAGCTGAACCGCACCGGTTTCCTCCGATCCAGGCATTTCGGAATATCCTTTCGTATTTGGCGATATATCGGTCATATCTGCCATAATTAACCGACTAACAGGCAAAATAGAAATAATATTTCACCCGATCCGGAATAAACTTCGGCCCCATAACAGCCGCCCCTAGCCGCCAGCCAATAACAGCCACGATAGGCGCAGCCCCCATGACCGCAGATGTCACCACCGCGACCCTAGAACGAGCCCCGCACGGCCCCGGCCCGAGCGGCGTCACGGCCAGCCGCGTCATGGTCCCCGACGGCGCCAGCATGACCGTCGATGAGCTCAGCGCGGCGGCCCGCGATACGGGCCTGCACGTCGAGATCACGCCCGCGATGCGCGCCCGCATCAGCGCCTCGCGCGCCTTGCTCGAGGAATTCGTCGCCGCGGGCCGCATCATCTACGGCGTCACCACCAGCGTCGGCGGCTTCGTCAACTGGCTGGTGCCGCCGGACAAGGCGGAGCACGTGCAGAACAACATCCTGCGTTGCGTGCAATCCAACGTCGGCGACGATCTCGACGACGCCACTGTGCGCGCCGCCATGCTGGCGCGGATCAACTCGCTGGGGCGCGGCTATTCGGCGATTTCGCTGGAGAATTTCGAGAAATACGTCGCGATGTACAATCGCGGCATCCTGCCCTGCATCCCCGAAAAGGGCTCGCTCGGCACCAGCGGCGATCTCGGGCCGCTGGCCTGTATCGCACTCGTCGGCACCGGCCAATGGCGCGCCAAATATGAGGGCGAGATCGTGCCCGGCGCCGAGGCGCTCAAGCGCGCCGGCATCGCGCCGATGAAGCTGAGCTACAAGGAAGGCCTGGCGCTGATCAACGGCACCTCCGCCATGACCGGCCTCGCCGCCTGCCTGGTGGGCGACGCCAAGCGGCTGATCAAGGCCTACACGCTCGCCACCTGCATGAGCCTCGAGGTGCTCAAGGGCAAGATCATGCCCTTCCACCCGGCGGCGCACCGGCAAAAGCCCCATCCCGGCCAGGTCCGCATCGCCGATTGCATTTATCGCACGCTCGGCGACAGCGCCATGATCGTGCAAGACCGCGAGGTCGAGCGCTGGCTGCGCAAGATGGCGAGCGACGAGCCGCGCGGCCTCGACGAGCAGATCGAGGACGCCTATTCGATCCGCGCCACGCCGCAGATCATGGGCCCGGTGGTCGACACCACGCTGGTCGTGCAGCAGACCGTCGAGACCGAGCTCAATTCGTCGAACGACAACCCGCTGATCGTGGTCGAGGAAGGCGACGCCGTGCACAACGCCAACTTCCACGGCCAATATATCGCCAATGCCATGGACCAGTTGGCCATCGTGCTGGTCAATATGTGCAACCTCTCCGACCGCCGCAACGACCGCCTGCTCGATCCCGCCCACAATGGCGACCTGCCGCCCTTCCTCTGCCGCGAGAACCCCGGCATCCGCCAGGGCCTGATGGGCGGCCAGTTCATGGCCACCTCGCTGACCGCCGAGATTCGCCAGATGTGCACGCCGATGTCGATCCAGACCCTGCCCTCGACCGGCGATTTCCAGGACCACGTCTCGTTCGGCCTGGTCGCGGCGCGGCGCACCCGCGATATTCTGCGCAACAGCTGCTACATCCTCGCCTTCGAGCTGATCTGCGCCTGCCAGGCGGCCGACATCCGCGGCACCGAGCAACTCAGCGCGGCGACCAAGCGGCTGCACGGCATGGTGCGCGAGACGGTGCCCTATCTTGATTACGACATCCCGCTGACCGATTATATCGAGGCGGTGGCGGCGCAGTTGCAATCCGGCCGCTTTCTCGAGGCCCTGCCCGAGGGCGTCGACGCCTACGACTGGTAAGCAACAAAGGCCGGAGCGAAAGCACGGCGGCAGACCATGACCTACCAAGCTCAGATTCCCTACGGCGCCTATTGGTCGACGCCCTTCGCCCGCTGGCAAGGCAGCCTGGCCAACCTGAACAGCGTCGAGCTGGCCGCCCATGTCGCCAAGCGCGAGCTCGAGACGCGCGCCATCGCCGGCGAAGCGTTCGATTACGGCGTGCTCGGCATGACCATCCCGCAGCATCATTCCTTCTACGGCCTGCCTTGGCTGATGGGGCTGATCGGCGCCCCCGGCGTCGCCGGCCCGACCATCAACCAGGCCTGCGCCACGGGCACTCGCGCGCTGCTGGCGGCGGCGCAGGAGATCGAATCGGGTCTCGCCACGAGCGCCCTGGTGGTGACCTGCGACCGCACCTCGAACGGCCCGCATCTCTATTACCCCAACGCCAGGGCGCCCGGCGGCACCGGCGCCTCGGAAAACTGGGTCATGGACAATTTCTCCTGCGACCCCCTCGGCGGCCACGCCATGATCGACACGGCCGAGAACGTCGCCACCAAGCATCAGGTCTCCACCGAGCGGCAGCATGCGCTGGTGCTGCGCCGGCAGGCGCAATATCAGGACGCGCTGGCTGACGAGCGGGCGTTTCAGAAGCGTTACATGACGCTCCCCTTCGAGGTGCCGGCGCCGAACTTTCGCAAGGTCGCGGGCACCATGGAAGGCGACGAGGGCGCCGTCGCGTCGAGCGAAGACGGGCTCGCCAAGCTCAGGCCGGTGCGCGAGAACGGCTCGGTCACCTATGGCGGGCAAACCTATCCGGCCGACGGCAGCGCCGCCATCGTCGTGACCACGCCCGAGCGCGCGGGCGCGCTGAGCACCGACGCCGCCATCGCGGTGGAGCTGCTGGGCTTCGGGTTGGCGCGCACCGAGCTCGCCTTCATGCCCGAGGCGACCATTCCGGCGGCAAAGCGCGCGCTCGAGCAGGCCGAACTCGGCATCGCCGAGATGGACGCCATCAAGTCGCACAATCCCTTCGCCGTGAACGACATCGTCTTCGCCCAAGAGACCGGCGCCGCGCTCGAGAGCATGAACAATTACGGCTGCCCGCTGATCTGGGGCCACCCGCAGGGGCCGACGGCACTGCGCGCGATCATCGAGCTGATCGAGGAGCTGGCGCTCCGCGGCGGCGGTTGCGGCCTGTTCGAGGGCTGCGCGGCGGGCGACACGGCGATGGCCGTGGTGCTTCG
>JAUVWK010000437.1 GCA_030604165.1 Alphaproteobacteria bacterium
CGGCAATAATGACCCATAGGGACGGCTTGCCAAGGTTTTCGGCTAGGAGCGTGCGGTGTGGCGATGCGGGTCATCGGGAGCCGTGCGCGACGCCGTCCGAAAGCCTTGGCAAGCCGCCCTTCGGTCGCCCCTGCGACCCGTCGGCGGGCGTCGGAAGGCCTTGACGATGTCCCGCATCGCCTGCGGCCTGCCTCCTACCCGACGGGCCGCCTGGACGATCCCTATGGGTCATTATTGCCGCTCCTTGGTACTAGACCAATCACGACCCGCCTCGACCCACTCATGCGACCGACCCCTCCGACTCGGTGACGATTTTCCCTATTATCGTTGGTGTTGGCGCTGGTTCAACGGTAGAGGCTCGTCAGTGAGTTTTTTTTGGGGCCGCGAAACCGCAGTTGGCCGGGCCCTTGCCGGTGCCGCGGCCAAAACCCATTGTCCCTCCGCCTGGCCGCGATTATATTATCTCCGCCAACGGCCGTCGTCGGCCAGCGCCTTCGTTTAGGCGCGGCGGCGCGGGTGGATAGGCCGTTCCCCTGCCCTGATCTTCGGTTCAGTCGAATACCGGATCATTGGCAAGGGACATGCGCTTCCATCGCTCGCGCCCGGACGAAACGGTTATGAAGATGATGATCGAACCTACCAGGAAACTGCCGTCGGAATTTTTCCGGCGAAAGGTCGCTCGAAGCCACCCGTCTTGGCGACGCGTTCGCGTTGCCGAGTTCGACGGCGTGCGCACGGGCACCGTGAGTTTCTGTGAACGCAAGGGATTGCCGTCGCAGCATCGAATCGATGGCCGCGCCCGCACGGAGATTATTCAAGAATGGTCAAACGTATGCTCATTGACGCCAGCCACGCGGAAGAGACCCGCGTCGTGGTGGCGAAAGGAACACGCTTAGAGGAATTCGATTTCGAAACCTCGACACGAAAACAACTCAAAGGGAATATCTATCTAGCCAAGATCACCCGCGTCGAACCCTCGCTTCAAGCGGCATTCGTCGAGTACGGCGGAAATCGGCACGGTTTTCTGCCGTTCAGCGAAATCCATCCCGACTACTACCAGATCCCGGTTTCAGACCGCGAGGCCCTATTCGAAGAGCAGGCGGCGGCCGCCGAGGCCGAGGCCGACCGAGATAATCAGGCCCCGGCCGAAGACGCGTCGGCTGATGAGGCTTCCGGGACCGACGAGCGAGAGCTTGCCGCGCAAGATGAGGCGCCGGAGACCGAACGAGAGAGCGAGCCCGACGACGACCCGGCGAACGGCGGTAACGGGCAGGCCGGTGTCGAAGTGTTGGGCGGCGATGAGTTGGAGGATCAGGAGCGCCGGCGTCTCCATGTCAGTCGCTCCCTGCTGAGCCGCCGTTACAAAATCCAGGAAGTAACCAAGAAGCGCCAGATCATGCTGGTGCAGGTGGTCAAGGAGGAACGCGGCAACAAGGGCGCCGCACTGACCACCTATCTCTCGCTCGCCGGGCGCTATTGCGTCTTGATGCCCAACGCGATTCGCGGCGGCGGCATCTCGCGCAAGATCGTCAACAGCGAAGACCGCAAGCGGCTCAAGGTCATCACCGGCGAGCTCTCCATGCCACCGCGCATGTCGGTCATCGTGCGCACCGCGGGCGTCGCCCGCAGTAAGGCGGAGATAAAACGCGATTTCGACTACCTGCTGAGGCAGTGGGAAATCATCCGCGAGCAGACCCTGCGCTCGACCGCCCCGATCATGATTTACGAAGAAGGCGATCTGATCAAACGGTCGATCCGCGATTTGTATGCCCGCGACATCGATCAGATCCTGATCGAGGGCGACGACGGCTACCGCATCGCCAAGGACTTCATGCGCACCCTCATCCCGAGCCACACCTCGAGGGTGCAGCCCTACCGCGATCGCATCCCGTTATTCGCCCGCTACCAGATCGAAAGCCAACTCGATTCGATGTACAGCCCGGAAATGCAGCTGCGCTCGGGCGGCTACCTCGTAATCGATTCCACCGAGGCGCTGGTCGCCATCGACGTCAACTCCGGGCGCGCCACCAAGGAGCGCAACATCGAGGAGACGGCGCTCAAGACCAATTTGGAGGCCGCCGACGAAATCGCCCGCCAGCTGCGCCTCCGCGACCTCGCCGGGCTGGTGGTCATCGATTTCATCGACATGGAGGAGTCGCGCAACCAACGGACCGTCGAACGCCGCTTCAAGGAAGCGATGCGCGGCGATCGCGCGCGCATCCAGATCGGTCGTATTAGTCCGTTCGGCTTGATGGAATTGTCGCGCCAGCGGTTGCGGCCGAGCTTGCTCGAAGCGAGCATGGAGGTGTGCACGGTTTGCGGCGGGGCCGGTGTGACGCGTTCGACCGAATCGTCCTCGGTGCACGTGCTGCGGGCCATCGAGGAGGAGGGTCTGCGCGACCGCAACGACCAGATTAACATTCACGTGCCAGCCCGCGTCGCGTTGTACATTCTGAACCGCAAGCGCCAGGCGCTGCAAGATATCGAGCAACGCTACAATTTCAGGGTCGAATTCACCGAAGACGAATCTCTGGTTCCGCCCATGTACACCATCGAGCGTGTGGTGGCGCGTGGCGCCCGCGAAGGCGATGGCCCTGCCACGGCGCTCCCCGCAAACGTCGAGGAAGCGGCGAGCGAGGAAATCGCGGTGACCGAGACGGCCGAGACGGCCGAGGCGGCGCAGCCAGCCGAGGCGGCGCAGCCGGCAAGGAAGCGGCGGCGGCGGCGGCCAAAGCGCGCAACGGAGAAGCCAGAAGCCGCAACCGCCGTAGAGGCGAGCGTCACCGAGGCCTCGGGCGAGGCCGAAGAGCCGACAGTGGCCGACGGCGACGAGACGCCGAGCCGGGCCGGCAAGCGGCGCCGGCGCGGTAAGCGCGGCGGGCGGCGGCGCTCCACGAGGACGAGGGAGACCGCCCCGGCGCAAGCCGAGACAGATGAGGGTCAGGCGGCGGCTGCGGCCGCCCCGGGCGGGAACGACGAGACGCCGCCGAGCGAGACCGACAGCGGGGCTGAAGCCGAAGCGGCGCGGGAAGCCGCGGCGCTACCCAAACCGAAACGCCGGCGGCGGCGCCAGAGCAAGCCGAAGGCGACCGTCGAGATCGGGCAGGACGCAGCCGAGTCGGCCACCTCGCCCAGCGCCCCTGAGCCCAGCGCCCCTGAGCC
>JAUVWK010000506.1 GCA_030604165.1 Alphaproteobacteria bacterium
GCCCCGTCGAAGGCGGGATCGCGCATTTTTGCCACTCGCGCCAACAGCAATGCCGAGAAATCCGCAAAGAGGCCACATTCCGCGCGCTCGCCTTCGACGCTCAAGGAATGATCAAAATACCGAGCCAGGTTAAGCGCGCGCTGCGCCCGGCGAAAGGTCTTCCAACCGGAGACCGGTGTGCCTGATTTCTCGATGCAGTCCTGATACAGCCGCAGGAATTCGAGATCGCCCACCCGTTCTTCGCGGAACAATATGTCGACGTTCCGCGCGATTGGCGCGTTCTTGTGCACGGCCTCCAGATGCTTCAAATAGCCTACAGAATTCATTTCATGATCTCGGTCAACTCATGGCGAAGCAGTGTTTCGATCCATTCATCGGGCCGCCGGCACGGATTCGGCAAGATGCGATGGACATATGGTCATAGATCGGATGCTGTCGCGCGAAGCGACGCAAATCGAGCATGGGCCGTAATTATCGCTGGCTTTCCAACACGACCTCGGACAACCGCTTGCTCCCGTCTTCATCTGTTGCGACCGTCTCGATGACGATTTGATAGTGGATATCGGGACACCGCCCGCTGGCTTCCGCGAGTAAGGCTTTCCACCAGGCGATCGGCTTGATGGTGCAGTGGGCGTTTTCGCCGTCCGGCAGACATTTGTCGGCGGGATAGCAGGCCACGTTCGCGAATACGAACCGCCGGGCAAAACCAAAAATTTCATCGACGACCCACGGGATGTCGTCCTCGGGGCAATGCTCCAGCACGTCGGTGCAGATCACGCCGTCGAACTGTTCGGAGGGCAAGTGGCTGAGCGGCGGAAAAGCGGGATCGTAGCAGACCGGCGTGGCCATGCCCCAAAACGACGGAATATCGGGGAAACTGCGACCATCGGAGAGCTTCAGCTCCATCGGCTCGTATTGCCGCCCCTTGCCTGAGCCGTAATCCAGCAGGGAACCGGCTTCATGGCGATCGATGAGCTGCTTCACGCGGATGACCTGATGCAACAGGCTGTAGCCGGGAAAGGTGTCTGCCTGCGGCGCGGCGTGTGCGCAATCGCCGGTTTCGTGCATTTGCCGGTAGAGCCCGATCAGCTCGCGGTAGCGCGGGCTGGGGTCTTCCCGGCTATAAGCCGGGCTCGCGGGGGCGCGGGATTCGGGGCTGCTAGCGGGCATGGCCCGCCAGTCTTAGCGCGCCGAGGTAAAGGGTGGGTAAAGGGCCCAACCCCTGCCGGGTTCACGCCCGGTTTCAGGCGAACGTTCGCTCCTTAACCCGCACCAGGGCGCTTACCACCTCGTTGTAGGGCGCGACTAGGCCCAGCTCCGAGGCAACCGGCGGGATGGCGCCGTTGATGGCGTCGATTTCCGAGCGCCGTCCGGCCAGATGGTCGAGCAGCATGGAGGGCTTGGCATCCGGGATCTTGGCGCCGAAGGCGCGCACATAGCCGACCGGCTCGTCGATATCGAGGGCGATGCCCTTGGCGCGCGCCACCTCATAGGCCTCCACCGCGCAGCCCGACGCCACCCGCCAAACCTCGGCGTCGGCCATGATTTGGCCAAGAGTCCAACCGGTTAGCGCCGCCGAAGCGCTGAAACAGACATTGCAGATCAGCTTTTCCCAAACCAGTTGGTGAATATCGTCGAAGGTTTTGACCGTGAAGCCAGCATCGCGCCAGAGCGTCGCGACGCGCTCGAGCCGGGGCGTCACGGGCCCTTCCAGCTCGCCCAGCCGGAGCAGCTCCCAGCCATTGTGGTGGGCGTGGCCCGGCGCCACGATGGAGGCGCCGAAGCCGCCGGCGACACCGACCGCGACGTGCTCGGCGCCGAGCGCGGCGGCAACCTTCTCGGCGCTGCCGAGGCCGTTTTGAATGGCCAGCACGGCGCTCTCCGGCCCGACCAGCGGCCGCGCGGCCGCGGCGGCCGCCTCCACCTGCATCGCCTTGGTCGCAATAATGACCAGCTCGCAGACGCCGGCCGTGGCCGGCTCGGTGGTGGCGTTGAGCGTCACCACGCGATCGCCGCTGGCGCCCTCGACACGCAGGCCGTGGGCGGCAATCGCCTCGATATGGTCGCGCCAGGTGTCGATGGCCCAGACCTCGTTGCCGGCGGCGCCAAGCAAGCCGGCATAAACCGAGCCCATCGCCCCGGTGCCGACCACGGCGATTTTCATGTGCCCTCCGCCTTCCGAAATAGTCCCTGACAAGATGACCCATGCCGGCGCCCCATGTCACGGGCTTCGCGCGGCACGGCGCGACAAAATGCCGCCTCGTGTGGCGATTAACGCTTCGATAACAGGGCGATGCTACACGAGCCCCGGTGAACCCCGCGCCACCGCATGGGTCGAATGCTCCCATGACGCCGATACCGCAGGCATATTTCTCCAGCGACTTCGCGCGCGCGCTCGAGCTTGCGCAAGAAACGCTAGCGGCCGACGCCGACGACTTCGAAGCCCTTTACGTCACTGGCCTGCTGTCCTTTCGCGCCGGCAGGGAGCAATCCGCCGCCCGTCTTATCGAAGGCGCCGAACAACGGCATCCGCCGATATGCCATTTCGATTTCATGTGGGCCCTGCAACAACGCCAGGGTGCCAGTGGCCAACTGCTGTATTGGGAGGAGCGCCTGCGAACCTTCCTGGAGTTTCAGTCGGTCGATACCTTCTTGATCTCCTATCCGAAATACGGCCGAACTTGGCTGCGCCTGATGTTGGGCCATTACATGTTGAACGGCGAGGCCGGCGATCCGCTGGAA
>JAUVWK010000202.1 GCA_030604165.1 Alphaproteobacteria bacterium
CAATGCCTGCTGGCGCCTTACCCGTTGGCGTTTTCATCCTCGGCGATACGCCGCCGCGGCGGCTGGTTGAGTTGAGCCGGCAGGTCGAGGCCTGCGGTTTTTCCGCGCTTTGGTTTGCCGAGGATTATTTCATGCTGTCCGGCTTTGCCAGCGCCGCGATGGCGCTGCAGGCGACCGATAAGATCATGGTCGGCATCGGCGCGATTTCCGGCCGGGTGCGGCACCCGGCGGTGACCGCCATGGAGGCGGCGACGCTTGCCGGCGCTTATCCAGGGCGCTTCAAGCTCGGCATCGGGCACGGCGTGCCGGCTTGGGTCAAACAGATGCAGCTCTATCCGAAGTCGTCGCTCGCCTCGTTGCGCGAGGCGATCACCGGCGTCACGCGGCTGTTGGCCGGCGAAACCCTCACCGAGCAGGCGCCCTATTATGGCTACGACAAGGTGCAGCTGACCCATCCGGCGCCGGACCTCAAGGTGCTGGCCGCGGTGGTGGGGCCGAAGTCGGTCGACCTCTGCGGCGAAATCGCCGACGGCATGGTGATTTCCGTTCTGGCGGGGCCGCAATATGTGCGAACGGTCAAGCAGCGCATCGAGGCTGTCCGCGCGGCGCGCCACTTAGCGGGTTCGTTCGAGTATGTGACCTACGCGCTGGCCAGTGTCGGCAACGACCGTGTCGAGGCCCGGGCCAAGGTACGCCCGGTCGCGGCTTTTTATCTGGGCGCGGTCGGCCCCACCCTGATCACCGGCGTCTATGGTGCCAATGAGAAGCTGGCCGAACTGGTCGCCCGCGGCGGCGCCGCGGCGCTCGAGCAAGAGATGCCCGACGACTGGCTCGATTGGCTGGCCATCGCCGGCAAGCCCGGCGACTGCGTCGAGGGGATCAAGAACCTGTTCGCCGCCGGCGCGACCTCTGTGGTGCTCTGTATCGTGCCGTCGGACGAGCTTGCCACGCAGCTGGAATTCTTCGGGCGCGAGGTGCTGCCGGCGCTCTGAAGATCGCCCTGCCCTAATGATGCACGTTGGCCGCGAGGATGGTGACCACGGCGGCGGCCGCGTCGTTGCCGATCCAACCGCCGCCGTTTTCCGCCAGCGCGAAGCGCGCGTCTTGACGCTGCCGCGCGCCGGCGCGTCCACGCATCTGGTCGGCCAGCTCCACGAGCTGCGCCGCGCCGGTGGCGCCGATGGGGTGGCCCTTGCTGATAAGGCCGCCGCTGGGGTTGATCGGCATGCGGCCGCCGAGCTCTGTGTCACCGGAATCCAGCAAATCCGCGGCCTCGCCCGGGGCGCAGAGGCCGAGTTGCTCGCACAGTATGAACTCGGCGGGCGCCGCGGCATCGTGAATCTCGACCACGCTGAGATCGTCCGGCCCCACGCCGGCCTCTTCGTAGGCCGCCGCCGAGGCGGCCTGCGCCACGGCGGGCGCCTCCGCGTCATCGCCCTCGCCCGAGCGCAACGCGCAGGCCAAAATCTGCACCGGCTCGATCGCCTTGCGCCGCGCGTAGTCCTCGCTCATCAAAACCAGCGCCGCCGCGCCATCGCCGATGGGCGAGCACATCATCAGCGTCAAGGGCGCCGCGATGACGCGGCTTTCGAGCACCTCTTCCAGCGTCACCGCCTTGCGATATTGCGCGATGGGGTTGAGCGCCCCCGCCTTGCGCTGTTTTACGGAGACCCTGGCGTAGTCTTCCGCGCTGATCCCGGTCTGGTCCATATAGTCGCGTGCCAGATTGGCATAGAGGTCCATGAACACGGAGCCGGTGCCGCCGCCGGCCGGTGCGATGCGCTGCTTGAGCGCCGTCAGTTCCTCCTGATCGGCGGCGGCCTCCAGGGCCTTGAGCGGTACGCTGCGGTCCTCGTTGCTCATCTTCTCGGCGCCGATCGCGAGGGCCACGTCGCATTGGCCGCTAACGATGGCCATGCGGGCGAGATGGAAGGCGGTGGACGACGAGGCGCAGGCGTTTTCCACATTGACGATCGGTTTGCCGAGCAATCCCGTATGGCGCAGCGAAACCTGGCCACGCACGCATTCCTGCCCCGTCAGGAGCCCGCCGGCCGCATTGCCGAAAAACACCATGCCGATCTCGTCGCCCGTGGTGTCCGCGTCATTCAGGGCTTGGCCAACCGCGTCTTCGGCGAGCGAGCGCAGGGTACAGTCGAGAAACTTGCCGAACCGGGTTATGCCGGTTCCCGCAATCACCGCCTTGCGCATGTCCCCTTCCTCCATGTCCTTGGCTCAGGTGGCGGTTTCCCGGCCGGGGCCACCCGATCACGCGGCGACACTATAAAGGAAGACAACCGAGATAGGCACAATCACCGCTTTGGCGAGACCCGGCCGGCGAAGACGGATAGGGCGGTATCAGGCGCCCGGCCGGGGCTTGAAGGCTTCGCCCGCGTCGTCGAACAAATGACAGCGCGCGAGCGGCAGCGCCAGCGAGACGATATCGCCGGGCTTTGCCGCCACCTCGCCCGGCACGACCGCGCGCAGCAGTCCCGCCTCGCTCTGCGTCCGTAGCCGCGTTTTCCCCCGCTTCTGTTCGATGTTCTGCAGCTTTGCCTCAACGAGCGCGGTGTCGCTCTTCGTCTGCGCCCCCAGCGTGACATGGTTGGCGCGCACGCCGAGCGTGACATGTTCCCCGACTAAGGCCATGCCCGGCGCGAGGGGCAGCGTCAGCGTCTCGCCCCCGCTCAGGCGCACGGTCACGCCCGCCTCGCCGGTCGCGGTGATCACCGCGGCCAGCAGGTTCATGGGCGGCGCGCCAAAATACTTGGCGACGAAGAGGTTCGCCGGCCTGTCCAGCAGCGCCGCCGGCGCGCCGACCTGCCGCACCGTACCGGCATCCATCAGGACGATACGGTCGGCGAGCCGCAGCGCTTCGGCCTTGTCCTCGGTGGCGTAGATGATGGTCGCGTCCTGTTCGCGGTGTAATTGGACGATCTGCCGGCGCATCCAAGCGCGGCCCTCCTCCGCGTTCTTGCCGCTCGGCGGCTGGATCAGATAGGCCCCCGGCTGGCGCACCAGGGCGCGCGCCAGATCGACCCGCCGGCGCTGCTCCTCGGTCAGTTTTTTAGGTTTTTTGTCCAACACGTCGGCCACGCCGCAGCGCGCGGCCGCCGCCCGCACATCGCTGTCGATCGCCGCGCTGGCACGCTTCGCCATGCGCAAGGGAAAGGCAATATTGTCGAAGACGGATTTGTGCGGCAGCAGCGTGGGCGGTTGAAACACCATGGCGACGTTGCGCTGACCGGCCTTGAGCGTGTTCACCGCCCTGCCGTCGATTATCACCTCGCCGGCGGCGATCTTGACGATGCCCGCGATCGCCTTGAGCAAGGTCAACTTGCCGCAGTCGGCCGCGCCGAGCAGCGCCGTGACCTCGCCGTCGCGGATATCCAGATCGACGCCGTCGAGAACCACCCGGCGGTCGCCGGCCGCCACGACACCGCGCAGCGTAATGTTGGCCATGGGCTCCTCGGGGGATCCTCGGGGGCTCCTCAGGCGGAGCGTCAGACCTCGAGCACGATCTTGCCGAAGAACTTGCGGCTCGCCAGCTTTTCGTGCGCCGCCGCCATCTCCTGCAAGGGATAGACGCTGTCGATCACCGGCTCGAGCTTGCCCTGCGCCACCAGATCGAGAACCGCGCTATTGGTGGTCTTCGGCGCGAAATGCGTGCTGCTCACGGTGATCTGCTTGCGGAAAAATTCGATCATGTCGATCTCGACCTTCTCGCCCGCATGCGCGCCGCAGGTGCAGAGCCGGCCATTGTGGGCCAAGGCGACGATGCTCTCCTGCAACACCCCGCCCCCCACCATCTCGATGCAGACGTCGACGCCGCGCTCCTCGGTCAGCGCCATCACCGCCTCGGCCAAGTTTTGCGTGTTGTAATTGATGCCCTCGTCGGCGCCCAATTGCTTTGCCCGTTCCAACTTCTCGTCGGCGCCGGCGGAGACGATGATCCGCGCCCCGGCCAGCTTGGCGATCTGCACCGCCGCCGAGCCGACGCCGCTGCCGGCCGCATTGATCAACACGGTCTCGCCCTGAACCAGTTTGGCGCGGCGGACGATCATCTCCCATGCCGTCGCCATGGCGACCTGGGTCGCCGCGGCGTCGATGAACGATATCCCGTCGGGAAGCGGAATCACGTTGTGCTGCGTGACCTTGACGTATTCGGCGTAGGTGCCCCACGAGGTGACGCCGAGCTTGTCGAAGGTCATGCAGATATTGTCCATGCCGGCGAGACAATGGGCGCAATGGCCGCATGAGGTGGTGAGATACGGCATCGCCTTGTCGCCGACCTTGAACGCCGTCACGCCCTCGCCCACCTCGGCGATCACGCCGGCGCCCTCGACCCCCAGAATGTGCGGCATGGCCAACTGAAAATAGCCGGAGACGCCATCGCGCACATCCAGATCGAAGTGATTGAGACCGACCGCCTTGAGATTGATCAAGACCTCGCCGAGGCCGATCTTGGGCGTCTCGATGTCTTCGTATTTGAGTTGATCGACGCCGCCGTGCGCGTGAATGACGACCGCTTTCATTGCCGTTTCCTCTCCCGTGTTCCGGTCCTATTTGCGGCGCTTGGGCGTGGTGCGCCGCTTTTTCACAGTCTTCACCTTCACAGTCTTCGCCTTCACCGTCTTCGCCGGCGGCTTGCGCTTGGCCGCGCTCTTCGCCGTCCGTTCGGGTTTGGGCTTGGCTTTGGTTTTGCCGGCAACGCCGCGTTTCGCCGCGCTCGCGCCGAGCCTCTGTCGCGCGGTCGTCGGTCCGCTCCGTCCGCTTTTGCTTCGCGCGGTGGTTTTTCGTCCACGCGCGATGGCCGCGCTACGCCGGCCCGTCTTTCTGCCGGTCGCCTTGCGGGCGGGCCGCCTTTGGGCGCTCGCCCCGCGCTTGCGCCGCGCGGGATAGGTGGCGGAGGCCGCTTTCTCGGTCTGATCCCGGTCCGGCGGTCCCTTGAGTTCGACAGTGTTGCCATCGGGATCCGTAATATACATGGAAGGGCCGTGGCCGTTCGCGCCGTAGCGGCGCTCCACCTTGCCCGGCTTGACGCCGCGCCGGCGCAAATAGAGGCGTAGCGCCTGCTCGTCGAAGCGCCGGAGCTGCACCGCGAAGTGGTCCATATTGCGTCGTTTCGCGCCCGGCGCCGCGCCGCCGGCCTTGCCGCTCGCGCTCGCGACGTCGACCAAATCGATCAAGGCATTGCCGACCCGGAGCTGGTGCAGCCCCAGCTCGGGGAGCCGCCGCTCCTCTTCGCAGCCAAGCACCCGCTTGTACCAACGGATGGAGCGCTCGATGTTCTTGACCCGCAGGACGATGTGATCGAGACCGATGGTCTCAATGGCGGCGCTCATGGATCACTCTTACCAATTGTTCTGGCGATCAAATACGGGCGCCTATCAATTACAATGCCCACGCCGCCTTGTCGATGGCCGGGTCGACGCTCCGGGCGCTACCCAGCGATCAGCCGCATCGTCTGGCGCTCGACCGGCGTCGTGCGCATAACCTGCGCCATGTCGGGCGCGTCGTCGGCCGCGAAGCGGGCCAGATAGCGGCCCTCGAAATAGACTTCGAGCCCGTCCTCGCGAAACGGATAGGGCGATAGCGCATAGGTGTCGTCGCCCGCCGGCCGGAGGCTGATTTCCACGTCGTCGCCGACATCCCTGGGCACGTTCTGAAAGCTCTCGGGCGCGCGGCCGCC
>JAUVWK010000232.1 GCA_030604165.1 Alphaproteobacteria bacterium
CTGCATCAGGCTCTGGCCGCCGGCCAGGAAAAACGCCTCGCCCGCCTCGTACTTGGTCAGCGCCTGAAGCGCCTCCTCGATGCTGCCCGGGCGGACATAAGCCTCTATCGCTGCTGGGTACATGATGTCTCCTGTTACTCGCTTCTCGTAGCCCAGGGATGCTCTTCGTCGTTCTTTGGTCCTAGCCGCCGAAGGGCGTTTCGGGCAGGCCGCGCACGCCGAGTCCGGTCACGGTAAACAGCCCGCCGGCCAGCGGCTGAGGCTTGTCTTCCTTGACGAACACCTCCGCGCCGCCACCCGGATGATCGACCCGCGCCATGGAGGTGACGAACAGCACGTCGAGATTGTCGCCGCCGAACATGACGCTGGTGATGTTGCGCACCGGCATCTCGATAGCGCGGTCGACCGTGCCGTCCGGGGCATAGCGGATCACCTTACCGGTGATGATCTGCGCGTTCCACAAATAGCCCTCTTCGTCGACGGTCGAGCCGTCGGCCAGGCCCGGATCGTCGGCGGTCGAGACGAAAGGCCGCTTGTTGCTGATGGCGCCGGTCTCGATGTCGTAATCGTAGGCGTAGATCGTCTGCTTGAACGAATCGGCGCGGTAGAAGGTCTTGTCGTCCGGGCTGAAGCAGGGGCCGTTGTTGCAGATGATGCCCTCTTCGAGCAGGTGCACGCTGAGGTCCGGATCGAGCCGCCACAAACAGGCCAGCGCCGATTCCTCGCTGTGGTCCTCGCCGCCGGAGATCAGGCGGCCGCGGCGGTCCACTTTTGAATCGTTCATCCGCGTGCGCGGCTGATCCTGCTCCACCGGCGCGATCAGCTCGACCTCGCCGCTTTCGAAATCGAAGAAATAGAAGCCGTCGGCCAAGGTCACCACGCCGCCGCCATCCTTGCGCGGAAACACCGCGCTGACGTCTTTCGGCATGGTCCAGGTGCGGGTCTTTTGAGTCTTGGGCTCGTAGGACCAGATCGTCGGTCCTTCGATGTTCACCCAATAGAGAACGCCAACGGCGGGGTCCCAAAGCGGGCCTTCGCCGAGATAAATGCCCTCGTCAACGACGCACTCGATCTTGACCATCGTTCCGTCCGCTCCATTATGCGCGCGGCGCATCCGTAGCCGTTCGGTTGCGCTCGGCGCGCCGCACCACATAGTTTGCAGGAAAACGATGGTACCTGTCACGCAATGGTGGCCAATTGATTTGGATCAAAGCCGCGCCTGGCTGGCGAAGAACATGCTAACGCGTGATATTGTTCGCCGCCGATGTGACGAGGAGGCTTGGTCATGGCGATCGACAAGGCGTATCTGGAGTTTCATGCCGTGCAGCTCGACGAGGGCTGGCAAGCGCCGCCGGGCGCGCCCGCCGGCATCGAGGAAAAGATCCTGGCCGGCAGCCTGGACGAGACCAATAAACGCGGCAGCCGAACCCGGCTGATCCGCTTCGCGCCCGGTGCCCACACCACCAAGCCGTTCGAGCACGACTACTGGGAAGAAGCCTATGTCTTGTCGGGCGATCTGATCGCCGGCGGCGGCGATTACGGCGCCCTTGAGCGCTTCGGGCCCAACGCCTACGCCTGCCGCCCGCCGGGCACCCCGCACGGCCCGTTCGATACCAAGACCGGCTGCCTGGCGCTCGAAATCCATTATTACGATCCCGCCTGAAGCCTCAGCCACGCCCGCGGACTCGCGAACGGGCCCCGAGCGACTCGCGCGTGCCGAGGGGAGGGACGGGGAGAATGGCCGACGACGACAGGGGCCGAGGCGGTCTGCGCGCTTTTGCAAGCCGGCCGGGCGTGCGCAATCTGATCCTGCCGACGGCCATGTTGTTCGCCGGCGGCATCTCCTATGGCAGCATTCCCGCGGCCAACAAATACGCCATCGAGGCGGGCTTTCCCTTTATCGCTTTCGCCTTTTGGCAGGTGTTGTTCGCCGGCGTCGCGCTGTTGATCCTCGCCGCCCTGCGCTCGGATCTGCCCAAGCTGAGCCTGGCGCATTTGCGGCTCTACGCGCTGCTCGCCGTGATCGGCGTCCTGGCGCCGCTTTTGGTCTTCGTCTCGGTGGCGGAAAAACTGCCGCCCGGCGTGGTCATGCTGGTGCTCACGCTCAACCCGACCACCACCTATCTCTTCGCCTATGTCATGCGCGTCGAATCGTTCCGCTGGCTCAGCGTCGCGGCGATCGCGTTTGGCTTTGCCGGCGTTCTGCTGATCGTTTTGCCGGAGGGCAGCTTGCCCGCGCCCGGCATGGCGATCTGGGTGGTGTTCGCGCTTTTGGCGCCGCTCGCGGCCTCGGTCAACAATGTCTTTGCCGCCTCGCTGCGGCCGCCGCAGACGACCTCGCTTTCGCTTGCCGCCGGCTTGATGCTGACCAGCGCGCTGTTCATGTTGCCGATCGTGCTGATCATGCACGGGCCGTATCTGATCACCGCGGCCGAGCCCGTGGGCCAATGGAGCGCGGTCTGGGCCGCCGCCGCGCAGGCGATCACCTATGTCTGCTTTTTCGAGATCGTTCGCCGCGCCGGGCCGGTGTTCTTCGCCCAGCTCAACTATGTGGTGGTCGCCGCCGGTCTGATTTGGGCGCGCCTGCTGTTTCACGAGGTCTTGAGCCTTTGGGTCTGGGGCGCGCTCGTGCTGATGGTGGGCGGCCTGCTGCTGGCCAACGCCGGCACCGCCCAGGCGCAACGCGTCGCCGCCCAGGCGCAACGCGTCGCCGTCAAGCGCGACCAGAATTGATTCGGACAAACTATTGCGGAATGTGGCGGCCCATCACCGTGATCGCCTCAGTTCCGGCCCTGAGCCTTTGCCGCTCAGTCAGACAACAGCCGCTTTTTCTCCGCGAACTCTTCCTTGTCGATCTCGCCCTTGGCGAAGCGCTCTTTGAGCGTGTCGAGGGGCGTTCTCGCGGGCGGCATAGACCCAGGCGCGACCGTGCCGTGACCCCAGCCGCCGAGCCAGCGGACGGCAAGCACCACCAAAACAACAACGGCCGCGATGAAGAGGATCATCACAAGCGGTCCGATGATCATGCCGCCCCAGCTCCCACCGCCCCACATCATTCCCGGACCGTGGCCGGACGCGTTTGCGACCGCCTGACTTGCGGTCACAACCGAACCTGAAGCGAACACCGTCATAAACGTTGCGATCTTCATGGCGTCTCCTCGTCGGTTATTGTCAGAGAAATGTACACTGTCCCTAATTAATTCTGTCCCCAATTAATTTCCGGCTCAGCGGGTGTATGAGGCGCCGTTGATGTCGATTACCGCGCCGCTGACATGGCGCGCCTTGCCCGAGGCCAGAAACACCACCAGGTTGGCCACCTCCGCGGGCGGCGTCATTTCGCCGAGCGGGATCTGCGCGACGATCTCGTCGGCGCCGCCATGCTCGTTGAGGTAATCCCACGCCATATCGGTAGCGACCCAGCCGGGCGCCACCAGATAGGCGAGCACGCCGTCGCCGCCGTGCCGCTGCGCCACGGTGCGGGTGAGCGCCACCAGCCCACCCTTGGAGGCGGCGTAATGGGCGTAGTCGGCGCCTTCGCCGCGAAACGAGCCCCGGCTGCCGATATTGACGATGGCGCCGCCGCCGCGCCCGCGGTAATGGCGGATCGCCTCGCGGCAAAGCTGCGCCGGCGCGATCAGATTAACTTGCAAGGTGCGCCGCCAAGCGGCCGTCCAGTCGCCGAGCTCGCTGTCGAGCGCCGCCGGCTCGTAGATGCCGGCGTTGTTGACCAGCACATCGACGCCGCCCTTCCAGGCCACCGCCTGTTGCCAGAGCGCGGCGATCTCCGCCTCGTGCGCCAGATCGGCGGCCAGCGGCAGGCAACGCTCGGGCCCGAGCGCTTGCGCCAGCCGCTCGGCCGCGTCGCGCCGCTTGGCATAGTGCAACACCACCGCCGCGCCGGCCGCGGCGCTGGCCTCGACGACAGCCGCGCCGATACCGCGCGAGCCGCCGGTGACGAGCACGACTTTATTCGCCAGATCGAGCATGAGATTTTTCTCCCCCTTACAAAATCCCGTACTTATCGAACACGTCCTTGAGCAAGGCGCCGCCCGCAAGCTCCTGGCGCACCGTGTCCTCGCCGGCGATTTTCTCCATGGCCTTGCCCAAGACCTCCTCGGCCACGGCCTCGGGCACGAAGACCACGCCGTCGGCGTCGCCGAAGACGATATCGCCGGGCTCCACCTTGGCGTCGCCGATTTTTGCCGGCACGTCGCTCAGCATGACCTTGCCGCGGTGCTTGCTGTCGAGCGGTCCGATACCGCCGGTAAAGACCGGAAAGCGCATTTCCCGGATCATGCGCACATCGCGCACCAGGCCGTCGGTAACGCAGCCGACGGCGCCCCGCGCGCGGGCGGCGGTGCTCAGCAGCTCACCCCACGGCCCGATGCCAAGATTGCCGCCGCAGGCGAACACCGCGACGTCGTCGGCCTTGAGGTCGTCCACCAAGGCGATCTCGGCCTCGTAGATATTGAGCTCGGCGTCGTCGTGGTAGACCGGCATATAAAGCGCGGTGCGCGCGCGGCCGCACAGCACCAGGCTGTCGTCCAGCGGGCGCACCCCGGGCGGCCCGGCCTGGTGATGCAGGCCGAGCGTATCCAGCGTATCCGAGATGACCGCGGTGTAGAGGGTCTCGCGCGCGCGCGCGAGGGCTTGACCGTCCAGCGCCATGGCGTTCGTCTTTCCGGCGGCCGCGCCGCCTCATCGCTGCGCGAGCCGCCATTGCGTCGGCTCGCTTTCGTCCATACTATGCATCTTAATCAAGTCGCGGACAGCGTGAAACCGCGGCGCGTGAGGAGACCAACGGGAGCCCCGCCATGGACATGGTAACCATGAACATCATCGATTCCTCGATGGTCTCGCTGTGCCGCGAAATGGGCATTTCGCTCATGAAGACGTCCTATTCGACGATCTTCAACGAGGGACTCGATTTCACCTGCGGGTTGTCGGACGTGAGCGGCGACATGATCGCGGTGGCCGAATTCTGCCCGGCGCAGATCGGCGGCATGCCGCTCGTGATCAAGACCTGCGCCCAGGAAATCCCGCTCGAGACGCTCGCGGAAGGCGACGTCATCATCCACAACGACCCCTACCGCGGCGGGCTGCA
>JAUVWK010000451.1 GCA_030604165.1 Alphaproteobacteria bacterium
TCACGGATTTCGGCATCGCGGCGCCGCTCGTCTTCGTCGCGATCTACGCGGTCGGCACGGTCTTTTTCCTACCCGGGCTATTGTTCACCCTGGCGGCCGGGGCGCTGTTCGGGGCGGTTTGGGGCACGGTCTATAGCCTGATCGGCGCCACGGCGGGCGCGACCTGCGCCTTTCTCGTCGCCCGCTATCTGGCCTCTGATTGGGTGGCCGAGCGCGCCGGCGGGCGCTTTAAGCAGGTGATCGAAGGCGTCGAACAGGAAGGCTGGCGCTTCGTCGCCATGACCCGGCTTATTCCCTTCATCCCCTTCACGCTGCTGAACTACGCGCTCGGCCTCACGCGCATTCCCTTGGGCCACTATGTCATCGCCTCGCTCGTGTGCATGGCCCCGGGCGCGGCGGTCTACGCCTATCTCGGCTTCGCTGGCCGCGAGGCCGCCACCGGCGGGGGCAGCCTGGTCGAGAAGATCTTGATCGGGCTCGGCGTGCTCGCGGCCATCGTCTTTCTGCCGCGCCTGATCAAAAGCCTGCGGCGCGGCAATAACGCGGACGCCGCCTGAGCCCTTATCGAGGGCGGCGATAAAGCTCGTGGCAGGACCAGAGCGCGAGCGTGAACAGCGCCAGCGCGCCCGCCTGATGCAGTGCGGCCAGCGGTATCGGCACGACCAGCAGCAGCGTTGCAACGCCGAGCCCGAACTGGATCAAGGCCATGGCGAGCAGCGCGGTGAGCGCCCGCCGCGCCCCGGCGGGCAAGGCGGCGCGCGCCGAGGCCGCGCCCGACGACGCCCACAGGCCAAGCGCCGCCAGAAGGGTGAGCTTGGCCAGCAGCCGGTGGTCGAGTTGAACCAGCGGCAGGTTCTCGAACGCGTTGCGCCAAGCCGGCTCGAGGCGCAGCACATCGAGCGGCACGAAGCGGCCTTCCATCAACGGAAAGCTGTTGTAGGCAAAGCCCGCGTCGAGACCGGCCACGAAGCCGCCCGAGAGGATGGTCACGAACACCAGCCCCGCGAACACGGGCGCGAAGACCCGCGCAACGCCGTAGCCCCTGCCGACGCGGCCCGCCGCGGGCCGCGGCTGCCGCGGCGCCAACAATCCCATCGCCACCCAGAGAATGTAGGCATAGATGACGATCGCGAGACCAAGATGCGCGGTCAACCGATAGGGGCTGACGTCGGGCCGGTCTACCAGGCCGCTCTTGACCATGTACCAACCGAGCAGCCCCTGCAATGCGCCGAGGACAAACATGATCGCGAGCTTGGGCGCGAGCGCGCCACGCACGCGGCCCCGGACCAGAAAATAGAGCAGCGGCAACACGAACGCCACGCCGATACCCCGGCCCAACAGCCGATGGGCGTATTCGAACAGGAAGATGCGCTTGAACTCGGCGAGGGTCATGCCGAAGGTCAGTTTTTGGTATTCGGGAAACTGCCGATAGTCGTGGAAGAGCGCCAGCCAGGCGGCCTCGTCGAGCGGCGGCAGGATACCCATCAGCGGCTGCCAATCGACCATCGAAAGGCCCGCTTGGGTGAGCCGGGTAACGCCGCCGAGCACGACCATGGCGAAGATCAGCGCACAGAGCGCGAGCAGCCAGTGGGCGATGGCCCTTTGCGGCGCGGCCGCGGCGCGCTTTGCCGGTTTCTTCTCTAGGGTTTCGCCGACCATGATCCTCGCAGGTTCAGGAGACGCTTTCGGGTATCATAGCCTGTCGGCGCCGGATGAAGAGGGCAAGTCGCCGCAACGCGGGCGCCCACCTTCGGGTGCGCCGCGCGAGGTTGGCATCGTGTTCGAGCTGGTATTTCTGGGCACCTCCGCGAGCCGCCCGACGGCGGAACGGGGGCTACCGGGCCTCATGGTCCTGCACGAAAGCGAGCGTTTTCTGATCGATTGCGGCGAAGGCGCCCAACGGCAGTTGATTCAGTCCGGTCTGGGATTTCGGCGGCTGAAGCGGGTCTTTCTCACGCACGCGCATCTCGACCATGTGCTCGGCCTGGCCGGCTTGATCGCCGCCTGCGGCGAGTGGGAGCCGATCGATAGGCTGACCATCTATGGCGGGCCCACGGCGATCGCGCTCGCCGAGAACCTGGCGCTGAACATCGTCCTGCCGGAAACCGAGGCCCGCTTCGCGATCGACATCGTGACGCTCAGCGCCGGCGCCGACATCGCGGGCAGTAGCGTGCACATAGAGGCGGTCCCGGTCGATCATCGGGGCCAACAGGCCTTCGGTTTTCTGTTCGAAGAGCCGGCGCACCGGCCGTTCCTCGAGGAGCGCGCAGAAGCGCTCAATTTGCCCGCCGGGCCAGAGCGCCACCGCTTGGCCCAAGGCGAGGCGGTGACACTGCCGGACGGCACGCGGATCGGGCCCGACGAAGTGCTCGGCCCACCCCAACCCGGAACGCGACTGCTGGTTGTCGGCGACACCTCGCAGACGGCTAATCTTCGTGCCGCCGCCGAGGGCGTGGATGGCCTGGTCATCGAGGCGACCTTTCTCGAGCCCGAGCGCGAGCAGGCGCGCCGCTACGGCCACATCACGGCCGCCGAGGCCGCACGGCTCGCCGCGGCCGCCGGCGTCGGCGCGCTCTACCAGAAGCACAATTAGGGCCGCTACAGCGGCCCACAGGTGCTCGACGAGGCGCGCCGATTTTTCCCCGACAGCCATGTCGCAAGCGACCTCGAACGCTACCGTGTGCTAAAACCCCATCATGCATGAACCGCTACCAACGGCCTGGGGGGCTTTGCCCGCGCTTGCCCGTGCCCACGCCACCACCGGCTTGATCCTCTGCCTCGACTACGACGGCACGCTCACGCCGTTTCCCGAAACGCCCGACGAGCGCCTCTTGACGGCTGCGACGCGCGCGACGCTTGCCGGCCTTGCCGAGCAATGCCCGGTGGCGCTGATCTCGGGGCGCGCGGTGGGCGATCTTCGCGCCCTGGTCGGGCTCGAGTCCGTGATCTATTCCGGCAATCACGGCATGGAGATCGAATTCGCCGGAGAGCCAGCGATCAACCATCGGGTCGGGCAAGAATTCGAGGCGGCGGTGGGCGCCGCGGCCAAGACCCTGCTGACGCGCTTTGGCGCTGTCGAAGGCCTCTACGTGCAGAGCAAGGGCCTTTCGA
>JAUVWK010000462.1 GCA_030604165.1 Alphaproteobacteria bacterium
CGCAGCTCAACTCGGCGCAGGCCAATCTCGATCCGGCGATCATCTTCGACGTGCTCACGATCGTCGTCGTCGGCGGCACGTCGCTGGCCGGCGGCTTCGGCTCCATGTGGCGCACCGCGGTTGGCCTCGGGATCATCGCGACGATCTCGAACGGCTTCATTCTGCTCGATATCAGCCCGTTCTATCAGGACATCATCAAGGGCTCGATCATCGTCGGCGCACTCGCGCTCGACGTGCTCGCACGCCGCCTAGCGGCCCGCTCGCGATAACTAGAGTATCCGTTATAGGCAAGGCTTGATTTCGGTCCAAGGCCGGTTATCCCTGATGAGCGCGTTTGCGAGGATGATGAGCTTGCGCATGACGGCGGTCAGGGCGACCTTTGGCGGCTTTCCGTTTTTGACGAGTTGGTCGTATTTGCGCTTCATATCCGCGTTGAAGCGTGTGGCGACGAGAGCGGCCATGTAGACGGCTTGGCGAACCTGGGCGCGTCCGCCGCGGATGTGGCGCTTGCCTCGGAAGGTGCCGCTGTCGCGGGCGACAGGCGCCACCCCCATCAAGCTTGCCGCCTGTTTGTCGTTGAGGTCTCCGAGTTCGGGCATGTCGGCCAGCAGGGTCATCGCGGTCACCTCGCCGATGGCGGGGATGCTGATCAGGATGGCGAGACGGTGCGCCCCTGCCGGGTCCGACAGGACGATGTCACGGCATGCCGTGTCGATCTGCGTGATCTGCCGCTTTACCTGTTGGCGCGATTGCCGAAGCTGGCGCTTGAGCAAGGGGGAGGCAACGGTTTTGCTTTTGTTGGCGATACGCGTGCCCTGTTGCACCAGGCCACGGCGTGCCGCGACCAACTCCTTGAGCTGTTCGAAAGCCGGTTCGGGCAAGGCTGTTGTCGCCGGTTTCAGAAAAGCGCCGAATTGCGCCAGCACGCGCGCATCGACGGGGTCGGTCTTGGCGCTCACGCCAAGCGCCTCGGCAAAGCGCCGGGCGCGGCGCGCATCGAGCCGCGCGATGGCAAAGCCGCGTTCGCCGAGATATCGCTCGACGCCTTTGTGGTAGCTGCCGGTGGCTTCGTAGACCACGCCCGCCGGATGGGCGTCCGCCAACCAGCCACGGAGCGCGCGCCAGCCCGTCCGATCGTTGTTGAAACGACGCTGCGCCCCTTGCGGATGAAGATAAACATCGAGCTGCGCTTTCGAGACATCGATTCCGGCAAAAGTTGAGGTATGCTGGTTCATCTTGACCGTTGTCCTGTGCTTGTCATGCGGGGCTTGCCCCCAGCTATCCGTTCAGGCCAAGGGAAAAGAAATGGGCGATCAAACTCTAGCTCGGCCCCAAAAAGGCCCGCGGTTCAACGATCCGTCCCATTTCACCGCCCGCGGGTGGCCACCCGCGGGCGGTGATCCGTTAAAGCACAACAGACCGCTTCTTTCATAAGACAAGCGGTTCCATTTTCGTTGGAACCACTCTAGCTTTTTTTGCTCACGGCAGCGGACCTGACGGTCCGCACCTGCGCAGGCGCGCCGGATAACCGGCGGGCCGCAGTCGCGGCCTCAAGCGATTCCACGCACGTAGGAAATGCTCTAGC
This sequence comes from Alphaproteobacteria bacterium, assembly GCA_030604165.1. GTDB lineage: Bacteria > Pseudomonadota > Alphaproteobacteria > UBA828 > UBA828 > JAUVWK01. The sequence continues at coordinate 1,586 of JAUVWK010000462.1, forward strand.
GCCGCTATCCCGGCAGCTCCGGCGTGCTCGACGGTGCCCGTCTGTGCTTCGTTGCCTGCTCGAAGGCGTAGGCCAGGGCCAACAGATCCCCTTCATGGTAGGGCAGGCCGACCATCTCCATGCCGACCGGCACACCGCCCTCGGTGAAGCCGGCGGGAACGCTGAGCGCGGGCATCCAGGTCTGCGCGGCGATCAGGGTATTGGTCGGATAGGTGAAGGTGGACCAGCGCCGGGCGTCGAGCTCCTTGCGGGTCGGCGAGGGGATTTGCGTCGTCGGGTAGACCAGCGCGTCGGCGCCGGCCTTCGCCATCTCGCAAATGACGATCCGCTGGAATGTCTCGCGCGCGGTGTAGCGCGGATAATACTCGGGATCGGAATAGGGATCTTCAGGCCCTTCCACGATGGCTTCGAACAGATCGAGCAGCGGGTGATACTTCTTGGCGTCGCGAAGCTCCTTGACGGAGCCAATCGGCAGTGTCGGCCGCGACGCCAGGAACCCGTCGAGGTCGTGACGCGAATGATTGATGTAGAGCGAGGTGTATTCGACATGATGCGCCAGGTCCGGAATCTCGACATCGACGATGTTCGCCCCGGCCGAAACCAAGGCGCCGAGGGCGGTCTCCATGACGGCGTTGACCGATGCAGCATCAGGGTCGGACGGGTCGCCAAAGACCGAGCGCACGACGCCGATCGTCTTGCCCGACAAGGCCGCCTTGTCGAGGCGCGCGACGTAATTCGGCGGCCCCGCGATGACCGCCGCGGTGGTGTAGGGATCCTCGGGATCGAAGCCGACCAGAACCTCGAGCAGCTTGGCCACATCGGTGACGGTGCGGCACATGGGGCCGGCGGAATCCTGAAACACCACGAGGGGCGACATGCCGTTGCGGCTGATCAGGCCGGGCGTGACCTTGAGACCGACCAGATTGTCGAATGAGGCGGGGAGCCGAATCGAGCCGCCGGTATCCTCGCCAATGCCGATGGCGCCAAGATTGGCCGAGACCGCGCACCCCGTGCCGCCGCTCGATCCGCCCGGATCGCGCGCGAGATCGTAGGGGTTTTTCGAGGCGCCGAGCTTCGAGCAATAAGCGAACCATGAGGTCGCGAAGTCGGGCAGCGCCGTCTTTGCCAGGATGACCGCGCCGGCTTCGCGCAGGCGCTTGATGATCGTGGCATCTTTCTCCGGGATGTAGCCGTCCGCCGCGATCGAGCCGAACGTCGTCACGATGCCGGCGGTCTCGACTTGGTCCTTCACGACCACCGGAATGCCGTGGAGCGGCCCCGTCAGCCCACCCGTCTTGGCGAACGCGGCATCAAGCGCCGCCGCCTCTTCGGCCGCCCGCGGATTGACTGTAATGATCGAGTTGAGCACAGGTCCGTTTCGATCGTAGGCCTCGATTCTGGCCAAATAGCGGGCGACAAGGTCGGCACAGCTCAGAGCCCCCGA
>JAUVWK010000096.1 GCA_030604165.1 Alphaproteobacteria bacterium
ACCTCGGGCTGCCGGCTCTGGTCGAAATGGGCGAGAAATTCGCCTTCGGGGCCCATCAGATAGATGTAGGTGGAATGCTCCATGAGGTAGTCGGTCGGTGAGTCGCCGTCCGGCGCCTTCTCGTAGAACACCCGATAGGCCCGCGCCGCGCTCGCCACTTGCTCTTCGGTTCCGGTGAGACCGATCAGGCGCTCGTCGAAATGGGGCAAATAACGCGCCAGCTTCTCCACCGTGTCGCGCGCCGGGTCGATGGTCACGAAAATCGGCTGCACCATGATCGCCTTGTCCGCGAGCGCCGCGATCGCCTCCGTCATCATCAAAAGATCGGCCGGGCAGATGTCGGGGCAGTAGCTGTAGCCGAAATAGACCAGCATGTGGCGGCCGCGAAAATCCTCGTCGGTGACCGCGCGGCCCATATGGTCCGTCAAGGCGAAGGGGCCGCCGATGTCGGCGCCGGACAGCAAGCCGGGCCGACGGACTTTGTCACTGCCGAAATCGCCGAACAGCGAACCTTCAAATTGGGAATAGAGCAGGATCGCACCGATGATGACGACCCACATTACTGGATTGCGCTTGAATTGCATGATCGCCGCTCCTCGGTATCAACTCGCCGCGCGTTGTCCGCGTGCGGCCAGCGCCCGCGCCGCCGCCGCCGCCCGCGCCTCGCGTGGCGCCGTCCAGTCGAGCGCTTGGCGCAGCCGCACCACTTCGCCGATCACGACGATGCACGGCGCCTCGATGCCGGCTGCGTCGGCCTCGTCCGCGCAGGCGCCGAGCGTGCTTTCCAGCACCCGTTGCGCCGGTGTCGTCGCCTTCGAGATCAAGGCCACGGGCGTCTCGGGCGCCAGCCCGGCCGCCGTCAGCTTGGCGGCGATCAGTGGCAGATTGTGCAGCGCCATGTAGACGATCAGCACCGGCGCGCCGGCGGCAAGCGCCGCCCAATCGATGGCATCGGGCACCTCGCCGCCGACCTTGTGGCCGGTGATGAAGGTCACGGAGGAGTTTATCGTGCGGTCGGTCATGGGGATCCCGGCATAGGCCAGCCCGCCAAGGGCCGCGGTGATGCCGGGCACCAGACGAAACGGCACCTCGGCGGCGGCCAGCGCCAAGGCTTCTTCGCCGCCGCGGCCGAACAGGCAGGGGTCGCCGCCCTTGAGGCGGAGCACCCGTCGGCCGCTTTGGGCGTGCGCAATCAACTGCTTGGTGATGTCGGGCTGGCGCGGCGAGGGCTTGCCGCCGCGCTTGCCGGCATATTCCCGTGCCGCCTCGGGCCGTGCGAGCGCCAAGACCTCCTCGCTCACCAGCGCATCGAACACCACGATGTCCGCCGCGCGCAAGGCGTGCAACGCAAGCAGCGAGAGCAGGCCCGGATCGCCCGGTCCGGCGCCAACCAGCCAGACGGATCCGGCCTCGAACGCGGGCATCTCGGGAAGCGGGGGCAGGCCCGCAGCGCCATCGGACATGGTGGCAAGATTACACCGGCGCTCGCGGCTGACCAATGGGCGTTGTGCGGATAGACTGACGCTATGACCGAGCGAAACGCCTCTCGCAAGCCCGACGAAAATGCGCCGCAGCGCCCCCTGCGCAGCGGCTGGACCACCGGCGCCTGCGCCACCGCGGCGACACGGGCGGCTTATGCCGCGCTTCTGACCGGTCGCTTCCCCGATCCGGTCAGCGTGACGCTGCCGGGCGGCGCGCGGCCGAGCTTTGCCCTGGCCCATGCCGAGTTGCGCGGCGGCGAAGCCGTGGCGGCGGTGGTGAAGGACGCGGGCGACGATCCGGACGTGACCCACGGCGCGCTTGTCGAGGTTCGCGTGCGCCTCGCCGCGGCGGGTTCGGGCGTGCGCTTCCGGGCCGGCCCGGGCGTCGGCACCGTGACGCTTCCTGGCCTGCCGCTCGCGGTCGGCGAAGCGGCGATTAACCCCATGCCGCGCCAGCTGATGGCCGAAACCATCGCGGCCTTGGCGCGCGAGCACGGCGCGGCGGGCGACGTCGAGATCACGGTCTCGATCCCGGGCGGCGAAGCGCTCGCCGAGAAGACCATGAACGCGCGTCTCGGCATCGCCGGCGGTCTTTCCGTGCTCGGCACCACGGGCGTGGTCACGCCGTTTTCCTGCTCCGCCTGGATCGCCTCCATCCGCCAGGGCGTCGACGTGGCGCGTGCCGCCGGTATCGAGCACGTGGCCGGCGCCACCGGCAAGGTCTCGGAGGCGGCGGTGCGTAAGCTGCACGGCCTGGAGGAGATCGCCTTGATCGAGATGGGCGATTTCGCCGGCGCCTTCCTGAAATATCTGCGCCGCCACCCCGTGCCCCGGCTCACGGTGGCGGGCGGTTTCGGCAAGATCGCCAAGCTGGCGGCGGGGCATCGCGACCTTCATTCCTCGCGCAGTGCTGTGGATTTGGTGCGGCTCGCCGCCACGCTGGCGGCGCTGGGCGCGCCCGCGGAGCTGGCCGATCAGGTGTTGCGCGCCGGCAGCGCCAACCGGGTGCTCGCGCTCGCCCAGGCGCACGGTCTCGCGCTCGGCGACGCCATCGCGGCCGAGGCCCAAGGCGTGGTGCTGGACATGTTGGGTGCCGAGGCGCCCAACATTCGCACCGACGTGGCGGTATTCGACCGCGCCGGCGCCCTGGTCGGTCATGTCGGGCCCTAGGGCATTTCCCACATGCGTGGTATCGCTCCGGCCCACTCCCCCTCCCGGCCACCCCAAGCGTACACTGCCATGGGTGGCCGGGAGGGGGTGTGGGCCGGAGCCGTTCAAACATGAAATGCCCTAGCCTGGCGCGGGTGGCCACGGCGAAGCGCCGGCTGCTGATATTGGGCGGCACCGGCGAGGCGGCGGCGCTGGCGGAAAAGGCGCTGGCGCGGTTCGGCGACAAGCTCGATGTGGTCTCCGCCTTGGCCGGCCGCACGGCGCGGCCCGCGCCGGTGGCGGGCGAAATGCGCATCGGCGGCTTCGGCGGCGCGGAGGGGTTAGCGGCCTATTTGCGCGAGAAACGGGTCGATCTGGTGATCGACGCGACCCATCCCTTTGCCGTGGTGATCTCGGAGAACGCCCGCCTCGCGGCCGTGGCCGCGGGCCTGCCGCGACTGGCGCTGGTGCGCGCCGCATGGCGGCCGGGCAGGGCTGACAATTGGACCGAAGTGCCCGGCATGGCCGAGGCGGCCGCAGCCATCGCCGGTCACATCGATCCGGTTGTCTGTCAGCGCGTGTTCCTCACGGTCGGCGAGCGTTCGCTCGGCCATTTCACCGCGTTCGCGGAGGTTTGGTTTCTGGTGCGTCTGATCGAGGTGCCGCGCCGGCCCATTCCCCTCGCGCGGCACACCCTCGTGCTCGGCCGGGGGCCCTTCGACAAGGCGCAAGAGGGGCGCCTGCTGGACGAACACCGCATCGACCTGCTGGTGACGCGAGCGAGCGGGGGGCCGGCCACCGAAGGCAAGATCATGGCTGCCCGCGAGCGCGGCCTGCCGGTGGTTCTGGTGCGCCGTCCGCCGCCGCCGCCGGGGCCGCGCGCGGACAGCATCGAGGCCGCGCTGGCTTGGCTCGACAGCCGGCTTGCGGGCTCGCCCGGCACCGACACGGGCGCATGATTAGGCTCAGGAGGGGCGCAGCACGTGGCTGTGGCCCGGATCGTAGAGCTTGCTGTCCTCGAACGCCGTCTCGCCTAGGGCCACGCCCACCAGGATCAGCGCCGTGCGCGTGAGTTTGAGCGGCTTGACCTTGTCGCGGATGTCGCCGAGCGTGCCGCGCAGCATCGTCTCGTCGGGCCAGCTCACGCGATAAGCGACGGCGACCGGGCAATCGGACCCGTAATGCGGCGTCAGCTCGCGCACCACCCGCGCCAGATTCTTGATCGAGAGGTGGACAGCGAGCGTCGCGCCCGAGGCCGCCAGCGCGCTCAGCTCCTCGCCGGGCGGCATGGCGGAGGCCTTTACGGCCGTGCGCGTCAGGATCACTGTCTGGACCACGCCGGGCAGCGTCAGCTCGCGCTTGAGCGCGGCGGCAGCCGCCGCATAGGCCGGCACGCCCGGGGTCACGTCGTAGGCGATGCCGAGCCCGTCCAGCCGGCGCATCTGCTCGGCGGTGGCGCCATAGAGCGAGGGATCGCCCGAATGGAGCCGCGCCACGTCGGCGCCCTCGTCGTCGGCGCGCTTCATCTCGTCGATGATGGCGTCGAGCGTCAGCGGCGCGGTGTCGATCACCCGCGCCGCCGCCGCGGCCTCGGCGATAATGGCTGCGGGGACGAGCGAGCCGGCATAGAGCACCACCGGACAGCGCCGCACCAGCGCCTGTCCCCGCACGGTGATCAGATCGGCCGCGCCCGGGCCGGCGCCGATGAAATGCACCGTCACGCCGCGCCCTCCTTCCGCCCGACGCGGTAGCCGCGCGGCGCGAACACCCAATGCCCGCCGCCGGCGCGCTCGAGCGTGCGGCTGTCGCTGTTGCCGACGATCAAGAGCGTCAGCATGTCCACTGCCTCGGTAGAAAACTCTTGCAGCGGCAGGGTCGCGACGGTCTCGCCGGCACGGCCCAGATTGCGCGCGACGACCACCGGGCAGGCGGCCGGGCGATGCCGGCGCAGAATCTCGATGGCGCCGGCCAACGGCGCGCGGCGCGCGGCTGAGGCTGGATTGTAAAGCGCGACCACGAAGTCCGCTTCGGCCGCCGCTTGCAGGCGGCGTTCGATCATCGGCCAAGGGGTCAGCAGGTCCGAGAGCGAGATCGCGCAAAAATCGTGGCCGATCGGCGCGCCGGCGCGGGCAGCCGCAGCCTGTAGCGCCGACAGCCCGGGATGCACCGTAATCTCCAGCGCGCGTTGTGCCGGCGGGCCCGTTTCGGCAAGCAGCTCGAACACCAGCGCCGCCATGCCATAGACGCCGGCGTCGCCCGAGGAGATCAGCGCGACGCGCCGCCCCTCCGCGGCCAACGCCAGCGCCGCCTGCGCGCGTTGCTCCTCCTGGCCCATGGCATGGCCATGGCGTGCCTTGCCGGCGGCGGCCGCGCCGAGCAGATCCAGATAAAGCTTGTAGCCGACCAGGTCGCTGGCACCCGCAATGGCGGCGCTGGCATCGGGGGTGCGCCAAGCGGGCGCGCCGGGGCCGATGCCGACAATGGCGAGACGGCCCCGGCCACGGCCGTGCTCCGCGGGCGCGATCACGTCGGGCGCGCGGGCGAGCGCGCAGGTGGCGCGGGCCGAGCGGGCTTTGGGCGCAATCAGCGCTGCCTCGGGCCCGGCGCAGGCGAGCGCGGCCGCCTCCGCCACGCCGTGGCAACCGACCGCTCGAAACACCGCCTCGGAGGGCGCGGCCAGGCGCGGTGTCTCGCTCTCCAACGCGGGCGCGTCGAAAAAGCGCACGGGCCACGCGAAATGGGCTTCGGCGGCGCGCACGGCCGGCTCGTCCGCCTTGAAGTCGAGGGTCGCGAGGCAGGCCACGGCAGCGGCGCTCGCGCCGGCGGCGGCGAGGGTACGCTCAATGAGGCCGATCAGCTCCTCGGCCTCGGCGCCGCGCTCGCAACCGACACCGACGGCGAGCACCGCCGGGTGCAACAGCACGACGCCCGCGCCGCCCGTCTCCGCCCGGTCGGTCACGCGGATGGCCATTGGCGCGCCGTCGCTGAAGCGCGCCGCGCCCTGCTGTAGCCAGTCGGCGCGGCCGGCTTCCAACGCCAGCGCCACGGGCTCGCCGGCGAGCAACGCGGCGCTGACGCCTTTGACATCGGAGCCCGCGCCGAGGCGCCAGCCGGCCGGCGGGTCGTCGAGGGCGAAGCCGAGGCGAACCTCGCTCGCCGTGGTCAGCGCCGCCGTGCCGCCCAAGGCTTCGGCGAGCCGTTGCGCCAGCCGGTTGGCGCCGCGATGGCCGCCCAGCAGCGGTACCGCGTGGCGGCCGTCTTCGGCGAGCGCCACCACCGGGGGCTCGGTCGTTTTGTCCGAAAGCAACGGCGCTAGCGCGCGAATCAAAATGCCGGCGGCGCAGATGCCAACGATCGGCGTGCCGGCGGCGAACAGTCCGCGCAGATGTGCCGTGGCGTGCGCGAACGGCACATCCGCCGCGACGTCGTGCCCGGCGGGGCCGTGAATCAGCGCGCCGGGCAACGCCGCGGCGGCGCGTGTCGCGGTCGCCATGGCGTGCGGCCCCAATAGGACGATCGCAGGCGCGTCCGGCGCGGTCATCGCCAGGCTTGGCCGCGGCGATGCACGAGCACCATGGAGAAATAGGGCGCCGGCGGTTCTACTTGGTCCAGCGGGCGCACCTGTTGCTGGGTCATGGTGGCGCGCTCGATATAGCGCGCGCGGTCGAGCAGCCCGAGGCGCTCGAGCACGCGCCGAACCTTCTCGAGATGACGGCCGACCTTGATGATCGCGGCGGCCTCCGCCCCGGCCAGGCGGGCGGCCAAGAGCTCTTCGTCGAGCGGTGCCGGCAACACCACGAACACGTCGTTGCCGGCGGCGAGCGGCGCGTCCAGCACCGCGGCGCAGGCCATGGGCGAGGAGACGCCGGGCACGACCTCGATCCGGTGGCGGCCGGCCAGGCGTTCGAACAGATACATGAAGGAGCCATAAAAGAAGGGATCGCCCTCGCACAGCACGGCGACGTCGCGGCCGGCGTCGAGATGCTCGGCGATGGCATCTGCCGCGGGCCCGTACACTTCTTCGGCTGGAAACTGTTTGGCGTCGAGCGCCATGCGCACCGCGATTTCCTGCTGCCCGCCGGGCAGGTGGTCGGCGACGATGCCGCGTGCGATGCTGGGGCCCTCGCTCGGCGCCGGATAGGCGATCACGGGCACGGCCTTGAGCCGCTTGAGCGCCTTGAGCGTGATCAGCTCCGGATCGCCCGGCCCGACGCCGAGGCCATAGAGCGTGCCGGGCGCGGTCATGGCTTTCTCGCACTGAGCTGGGTCACCGGCCGGAGCGGCCGCCAGCCCGAAAAAGCACCGATCGGCCGCGCGCGCGCGATGGCGATGCGGCTGAGCGCGCCGCCGAGCCGTTCGCGCCAGCCGAGCAGCGCCGCTTCGCCCTCGAGCGTGACCGCGTTGGCGACCAGCCGGCCGCCCGGCTTCAATGCCTCCCAGCAGACCTCCACCAGGTTCGCCGTGCTCAGCCCGCCGCCGATGAAGACGGCATCCGGCCCGGGCAGCGAGGCGAGCGCGTCCGGGGCCGATCCGTGCACTGATTGCAAACCCGGCACGCCGAGCGCGCCGGCATTGCGGGCGATGGTGGCGAGGCGCCCGGCCTCGCGCTCGATGGCGATGGCTTGGGCGCGGCGCATGCACAGCATCCACTCGATGGCGACCGAGCCGCAGCCGGCGCCGACGTCCCAGAGCAGTGCGCCGGGCGCGGGCGCCAACGCGCTCAGGGTCAGCGCGCGAACCTCGTGCTTGGTCATCTGGCCGTCGTTCTCGAAGGCGTGATCCGGCAGGCCCGGCACACCGAAGAAGCGCTTGGCGCGTGCGTCGCCCGTGCAGTCGACGGCGATGGTGTTGAAATCCGCGGTGCGGTCCTCGCGCCAGTCCCGGGCGCAGGCCTCGATGCGGCGCTCGCGCGCGCCGCCCATATGCTCGAACACGACCACCGGGCTGGCGCCGTAGCCGGCGGCGCCGAGCAGCTCGGCCACGGCCCGCGGTGTCGCGCCATCGTTGGCGAGGATGAGCAGCTTTTGGCCCGGCGCCAAATAGGCGCGCACGATCTCGAGCGGCCGGCCGTGCAGCGTCAGCCCTTCGGCTTCGGCGGCCGGCCAGCCGAGCCGCGCGCAGGCCAGGCTGAAAGCCGACGGCGCCGGAATCACCGCCATCTCGTCCATGGCAAAGTGGCGGGCGAGGGTGACGCCGACGCCGTAGCACAGGGGGTCGCCGGTCGCGAGCACGACCACGCGCTGGCCGCGTCGCGCTTCGATATCGGCCACCGTGTCGAGCAGCGGGCGGCGCCAGGTCAGTCGCTCGGCGCCGCTCTCCGCGACCATGGCGAGATGCCGCGCGCCGCCGATCAGCAGCTCGGCGCTCTCGATCAGCGCCCGCGAGGCGGCGGGCAGCGCTTCGATGCCGTCCTCGCCGAGGCCGAGGATGGTGAGCCAGCGGCTCACGGCACGCGCCCTCCGTCCGCCTTCGGCACGGCCTCGGCGCAGGCGAGCGCGTTGATCGCGGCGGCAGCGCAGGCGGTCCCGCCGCGCCGGCCCCGGAGCGCCAGATAAGGCACGCCGAAGGACGCCTCGATCAAGGCCTCTTTGGCTTCCACCGCGCCGATGAAGCCGGGCGGCATGGCGACGATAAGGGCCGGCCGGGGCGCGCCGGCGCTGAGCATCTCGAGCAAGCGAAACAATGCCGTCGGCGCGTTGCCGATGGCCACCACGGCGGCCTCGAGATAGGGCCGCCAAAGCTCCAACGCCGCGGCCGAGCGGGTGGTGCCGCGGCGGCGCGCCAGCGCCGCCGTCGCCGGCTCGTCGATGGTGCAGATCACGCGGTTGTCGGCCGGCAGCCGCGCCGTGGTGATGCCATGGCGCAGCATTTCGGTATCGACCAGGATCGGTGCGCCGCTTTGCAGCGCCGCGCGGCCGGCGGCGCCGGCGCCCGGCGACCAGGCGAGCTCGGCCACGATGTCGGGCATGGCACAGGCGTGGACCACGCGCAGCGCCACCGTCGTGAGGTCGTCCGGCACGCCCGACAGGTCGGTCTCGCGGCGGATGGCCGCGAACGAGCGCCGCACGATCTCCTCGGGGTCGCGCAAATAATCCATCGCCGCTTCGTCCTTGGCCCGCATCGGTGTTACACGCTCTCGTCGCTCCGCCTCGCGGGCGCGGTGCCATGCGGGCCGTGATCATGTCCGTGATCGTGGCCGTGGCCCGTGTCGGCATCGGTGCCGATGCCCTCGACGTGATGGTGGTGGCCCGCTTGGGGCGCGCCCACATCCGCCTCGTAGCCGATCACCTGTTCGCGGTATTTGCAGAGCTGGCAGTTCATCGTGTTGTCGCCGCGCGAGATTTCCGCGAGTCGCTCCAGGAAGGCCTCGATCACCAGCGGATGGTCGTTGAGATAGGAGGCCTTGATGAACTCGATCTCGGGGTGCTGCGCGGCCGCCTCGTCGGCCG